>DATNQN010000001.1 GCA_036703985.1 Leptolyngbyaceae cyanobacterium | reverse complement strand
TGGGGAGATGGGGGGATGTCAATTGCTGCGACTAAAGAAAATAGCTGCTAAAATTATCAAGCCTAATAGTGTGAAGGGAACCCAGAGATCGATTAGTTCTTGAGACATTTTAGTTTTTTTGATGTTATAGAAAACAAAATTCTGAATCCTGACTACTGACTACTGACTCCTGACTCCTGACTCCTGACTCCTGACTCCTGATAAAGGCTAAGTATGACAGCGATCGATAAAGTGATATGGTTACAAGAGCGCACGGCTTTTAGTGTATTGCGGCTAGAGGTGTTAGAGGCGATCGCAAAAATTCTACAAGAAAAAATAGTATCGCCGCAAACTCGCTTAGTGCAGGAAGACACGACACCGGAAGGACTTTACATTCTCAAGCAAGGGCGACTGGAGGGCGATCGACTAAATCAAATTAATTCCGTCTGGGCGATTAGTTTACTCCCTGGCGCTATTATACATTTGCAAGAGCTACTATTCGGTCAATTAGCGCAGAGAACGATCGGATCTCTGAATGAGTGTTCGTTGTGGTTTATTCCGGCTGAGGAATTTCGCCAATTAATTGCCCGATACCCGGAAATTACCCAGGCTTTTTCCCAACAATTAGCGATGGAATTGGCGCAAATATCCTCTCAGCTTACCTACGAACAGGAACGGCAAGCGATTTTGCGATCGTATTTAGTCACGAAAGCCAAACGAGGAGTAGTCGGGAAAAGTCGTTACGCCGTGCGTTTGCGGCAACAAATCAAACAAGCAACAGAAGACAAAAGTTCGGTATTAATTTTTGGAGAACCGGGACTAGAAAAAGATAATATCGCTGCTTTAATTCATTTTAGTTCCCCGCAACGACGAGAACCGATGATTAAAGTAGATTGCAGTAAATTGCAGGCAAGCGGCGCCGAACTATTCGGTCGTGCGGGTGGAAAACCTGGATTAATTGAATGGTTAGGAGAAGGAACATTACTACTGAATAACATCCAAGAACTGCCAGGGGAATTAAAGCCCAAAATTGCCCAATTACTAGAAACTGGTAGCTATATTCCAGTTGGAAATCAGCAGGAAGAGTCTGCACCAAAAATTCGGTGTATGGCACGCATCATGATGATTTCCGAAAAAAAGTTGCCGAATATCGATCGCTTTGTCGATCGTTTAATTAAAGTACCGCCACTGCGAGTCAGAAAAGCCGATATCAGCGATCAAATCGAATATTATCTCAGGTTATTTTGTCAAACTAAAGGAATTAAAAAACCTCACCTAACAGCAGAAGCATTACGGCGCTTGCAATCCTACGATTTTCCCGGAAATTTAAGAGAATTGCAAAGTTTACTCGAAAGAGCAATTCGCCAATCTCCCGATACTAAAGAATTAACGGAAGCAGTTTTTTGGTCGGCAGAAACTAAGAAAAAACAATTTCGAGTTAATCTATTAAATGCTTATCCTTGGCTGAGAAGGTTTTTGCGGAGTCCTTGGTGGCCCGATCGAATTAATTACGGGTTTACTCTCGGCTTTTTTGCGATCGTCATTGCCATATTATTTCTTGGCCCTCAACAGCGAAATCAAAACGTAGCTTTAAATTTATTTTGGGCTTGGTGGTGGCCTCTAATACTCCTAGCTTTTCCCTTTGTGGGTAGATTGTGGTGTGCTGTTTGTCCTTTCATGATTTACGGCGAAGTCACCCAAAAACTCTCGCTCTGGCTTTGGCCGCGTCAACTAAAAAGCTGGCCTAGAGAATCAGTCGAAAAATGGGGAGGATGGTTTTTATTCGGCTTATTTACTTTAATTTATCTCTGGGAAGAACTCTGGAATTTAGAAGACACAGCTTATCTATCTGCTTGTTTATTGCTACTAATTACTGCCGGAGCAATGATTTTTTCTGCCATTTTTGAACGTCGATTTTGGTGCCGATATCTCTGTCCAATTGGTGGCATGAACGGATTATTTGCTAAATTATCGATGACTGAATTAAGAGCGCAGCAAGGAACTTGTTCCGCTGAATGTACTACCTATCAATGTTATAAAGGCGGGCCGCAAAAAGGAGAAGGTTTAGCAACCAATGGATGCCCTTTATATTCTCATCCAGCGCAATTAGAAGATAACAAAGATTGCGTATTGTGCATGACTTGCTTGAAAGCTTGCCCTCACCGTTCCGTGGAGTTAAATTTGCGTCCCCCAGGAATTGAATTATGGACAACTCACGTACCCCACGCTTATGAAGTAGCCTTATTAATGCTTCTTTTTGGAGGTATTTTTCTTCATCGTTTACCAGAATTGCAATCTTGGTTAGGGTTGGATTTTAACTTGCATTTCTTTTGGCCTCATTTCGGATTTTCCTTAGTAGCTTTAATTATTCCTACGGCGATTAGCTTATTAGCTTACGGTTTGATTCAGCTATTTCACGGTTCACTCAAACCTCGCTCGTTCGTAGAGCTAGCTTACGGTTATTTGCCCCTGGTATTAGGTGGGAATTTAGCTCATTATTTACGGCTTGGGTTAGGAGAAGCTGGTAGAATTTTGCCCTTAAGTTTTGCCACCTTTGGCTTTAGCGGAGAAGGATTACCGATTTTGGTATCTCATCCAGCCGTGATTGACTTTTTGCAAGGAGCGACTTTGATTATTTCCGTACTTTTGAGCATACTATTAACCCAAAAAATTGCTCGTCAGCCTCTTAAACAATTATTACCGCAGCATTTAGCTATGGTAATAATTGGTATGGGTTTATGGGCGGTTATTGTGGTTAATTAGTTAGTGATTGGCTTCACTTGTCGTTTCACCAAAAAAACTTTTTCCTTGTGCTGATATCAGGTTGAGACATTCTGATTTTTTCTGCTGAGCGCGAGCAGAATAGTTATAAACATCAGTCAATCGCCAACCATTGATAATATTGTCAAAATGGGTAACAGCTAAAGCGCAATCTGAATTTTGGTACGCCTGGTGTCCTTTGACAAAATTAGCGTGATCTATAAAACATCGCGTCACTGTATACCCGGCAGCAAAAATGTAAAAAACTAGCGCCAATAGCTCGAATGGCACTTTGAGCCGGGGTGGGGATTTGGATGAAGAGTGTGTGCGTAACATAACTGATTGCACTGATAATTCCAGATGGCTGGGTTAAAGAAGACTTCTTGTTTGTCTGCGATCGCTTGATTTGATGGTTCGGCTATCTTGTAATGAAGTAAAGTTTATTAATAAATACAGCTGAGCTATCTATCATTCCGGAAACATATCCAAAATAAAATCAATTTATTTTGGATATGTTACATTAAATACTTGACTCTACAGATATAGTTTTCCGGCTTTTCACGGCTCTTTCATCAATGGCTTGTATCGATTTTCCAATTTCGATCGAGTTTTATGACCAGCCAATTGCGGTAATCTAAGTAAGCAATAATACTTATCTAAGCTGTCTTTACCAAGCTATTGGTAAAATCGATCGCTACAATACATTTCAACCTATGAGCAAGCACAAGAAATTATTTACGATCGGACACTCCAATCTCACCATTGAAGCTTTGATCGCTTTACTCCAACAACATAATATTACCGCAGTAGCAGATGTGCGTTCCCACCCATATAGCCGCCGATTACCCCATTTCAATCAATCTGCCTTAAAAACATCTTTGTTAAATGTCGGTATTCGCTATGTTTTTCTAGGTCGTGAATTAGGCGCAAGACCCCAAGATTTAAGCTGTTACGATACCACTGGTAAAGCTTTATACGAGAGAATTGCTGGAACTAATCTATTTACAGAAGGAATCCAGCGTTTACTCAAAGGCGCACAAGATTACCAGATTGCTCTCATGTGTGCAGAAAAAGACCCCCTAACTTGCCATCGCACTATTTTAGTTTGTCGCGAACTCAAAAAGTTCTCAGCAATAATTTCTCATATTTTATCAGATGGTAGTTTAGAATCCCAAGAAGACATCGAGAAAAGGCTTTTAAATAAATTTAACAAATCCAAAAACTTGGATACACCGATTCAGTTAAGTTTGTTTGAATTAGAACCGCAACAAACACAGGAGGAAGTTGACCTAGAAGAAGCTTATAATCGGCAAGGCAATGAAATCGCTTATGTAAAAATAGAGCAGAATCACAATGAAAATGAATAAAGAGATTAACTTATTTACCATTGGCTTTACCCAAAAAAGTGCCGAGCAATTTTTTGAAACCATCCTCAAATCTGGGGTAAAACGAGTAATAGACACTCGATTAAATAATGTTTCCCAATTAGCAGGCTTTGCCAAACGCAAAGATTTAGAATATTTTCTGCAAAAAATAGGCAATATCGAATACGTTCACATTTTAGAACTTGCACCAACTAAGGATATATTGGATGACTACAAGAAAAAAGGCGGTGACTGGGAAACTTACGAAAAGAAGTTTTTAGATTTAATCGGAAAACGGAAGATTGAGGATAAAATTTCACCATATATTTTAGATAGTGGCTGTCTTTTATGCAGCGAAGCAAAACCCCACCATTGTCATCGCCGTTTAGTTGCTGAATATTTAAATGATAAATGGGGAAATGTAAAAATATGCCATCTATGACCAGGATAATTTGCCTTGCTAATTCATGGAAGCGAGGCGAAAGGTGCATCGCCGGAATTACTACATTTAAAGGACAATGGATTCGTGCTGTTTCCGATTTACCCGATGGGAAAGTTCCTAAAGAAATGCGACAAATTGGGGGACTAGAACCAGCGTTATTAGATATTTTAGAAATTCCCTTAGCCAAAACGGGGCCTGATTACGGTTTTGAGAGTGAAAACCTATCTATTTTACCGGGAAAATGGCAGCGAGTCGGACAAGTTCCACCCGGTTATCTGCTGCAATATTGTAGCAAAGAGGAATATATTCTGCACAACGATTTGAGATATGTGGAAGTGCCATATTTGCAATCATTACCACTATCTCAGCGTCGCACCTTGGAACTGGTAAAAACAGTAGAAATATCAGTTAAACCCCTTGGTGTTAAATATGAAGGTAGCCAAAAATGGTCAGGTACGATTGTCACGGAAAATGGGCAATCATTAACAACAACTATCACAGATCCGGTATTTGTCAGGAAATTAGATTTAGGATATCGTCCGAAAAATCATTGTTTAGTAACAGTTAGTTTGAGTATGCCTTGGCGACCTCCCGATTGGGAAAAAGGCGATCCTTGCTGGAAATTGATTGCGGGTGTAATAGAGTTATCTGATACAGAAAAGAAGAAAGTAGAGGTAAAAATCGATGAGTATGACGATCTGCCGTTTTGAATTTACGATGGTATAATCAGCATAAGTAGTCGCAACAAAGGAAGTGAAATTATGGCATCAAAAATTTATTCTTTGAGTGCCACCCAAACAGATGATTTACCCAGTTTATCGCTGCCAGAATCATTTTATAAAGAGCATCCACAATGGACTAATGCCAGCGTGAAAATTGAGGTTTTATCTGATAAAACTCTCCTGGTAAAATTAGTCCTTGAAGATGAGGATGACGAAGAAGAGGAAGACCAGAAAATGTTGAAACTTTTCTTAGATGCGTTGATGGCAGATGTGATCAAAGATCCGTCTATTCTTGTGCCTTATACAGAGGAGATGAAAGCGGAAGCAGATGCACTTTTAGAGGGGGTCATAGTAGAAGAATGACTATGATGCTGCTAAAGCTGGCGATGATGAGGTAATTAGTTTTGAGGATGCGATCGCACAAATTAAGCGGGAGCGCAGATGAGTTAAAATCTGTTTATTGTATGATAAAATTTACGCGTTTTGTGGTATAAATTAAACCTAGCTATCGAGCGAAAATACTATGAATATTCGCGAAAAACTTTTGAGTGCGATCGAACTACTTTCAGACGAGCAGTTATCGGTACTGCTGGACTTAGCTCTTTCCCTGAAAAATGGAAAGTATTTTGAGCAAAAATCAAGTTTAACCCAAGATTATCAGCAGTCGGTAAGCGCTGATAATAAAATTTATGATAACCTTGATGAACAAGATAAACATAAACTAATAAAAATTGGAGAGAAGCTAAGGAGAGAAAAAGCAGTTAAGTATGAAGTAGCTGATAAAGGAAATAACCTTTTAGAGGCAAAAAAAATTATTGGTCGTGGAAAATTTGTCGAATGGCTTTCGTGCTATTGGAATGATAGCAAAAAACAAGCTGAAAGAGCTATGAATGTAGCTAAGATTAGGGAATCGTTAGAATTTGCCGAGATATTTGATATGATAGATGATATATCTTCACTTTATGAAATAGGCAAAGAAAGTACTCCAGACGAAGCTAAAAAAGAAATACTTCTTCATTTAAACCTGGGTAAAAAGTTGTCTTGCTCCGAAATCAATAAAATTATCAAGCATCATAAAGAGATAGGCGCAGATACAGTTTATGGATTTGTTTATATTGGACGCCTACCTGACAAAAGCATTGGACAAATAACCCGATATAAAATAGGATGTACAAGTCGAACTCCTCAAGAAAGAATCGAAGAGCAAAGAGGCGAATTAATTCATTCCATTGAGTGTAAATATCGATGGAGAACTGAAAAACATCTTCAAAAACTATGCCTACCCTGGCACTTTAAAAATGAAGAATATATTTTCCCAGATGAAAGTATTGTAGCAAAGCTTTGTCTTTTTAAAACTGAAAAGCAATTGTTAAAGTGTAAATTATTGTAAATTGCTTATATGTAAAGTCTAAAAATTGAAAAATGAACAATTTTAACTTTGATTACCCATCAAAACAAATAGGTCATTCTCTCATTCTACAAGCAGACTGTTTCGAGTGGCTAAATCGAATGCCAGAAAATAGCATTCATGCAGTTGTGACAGATCCGCCTTATGGGGTAAAAGAATACGATTTAGAACAAATTGCCAAACGGGAAAATGGAAATGGTGGAGTTTGGAGAATACCGCCTTCCTTTGATGGACATCAGCGATCGCCTTTGCCAAGATTTACCGCACTCACTCAAAAAGAAAGAGAAAAATTGAAGTGCTTTTTCATCGACTGGGCTAAATTAGTAGGGCGCGTAATGCTGCCTGGTGGTCATGTTTTTATTGCCAGTAACGCCTTTCTTTCTCAGCTAGTTTTTGCTGCTTTAGTTGAAGGTGGTTTAGAATTTCGCGGCGAATTAATTCGCCTGGTGAGAACGCTTCGCGGTGGCGATCGGCCCAAAAATGCCGAACAAGAATTTCCCAACGTATCATCAATGCCTCGCGGATGTTACGAACCTTGGGGTATTTTTCGCAAAGCGATACCTTCGGGAATGAAAGTTAGTGATTGCCTGCGAAAATTCCAAACTGGAGGACTAAGAAGAAACCCCGATGGCAACCCATTTAATGATGTAATATTTAGCGAAAGAACACCTCAGCAAGAACGGGAAATTGCGAATCACCCAAGTATCAAACCCCAGTCTTTTATGCGCCAAATAGTTTATGCTTCTCTTCCTCTTGGTGAAGGAATTATCATCGATCCTTTTATGGGTTCAGGTTCCACAGTCGCCGCAGCAGAAGCGGTGGGTGTTTCTTGTATTGGTATTGAGAGATATCCAGAATATTACGAGATGAGTCGTCTTGCTATTCCCAAACTGGCAGCATTGGATATTTCCAACCAAAAGAATGATTTAAAAAAGCCAATTGAAGAGATAGAATACCAGCAATTAACATTATGGTAAACTAGGTTCTTGATAAATCCAATTGGCGATCATTTTCTGGTAGCCAGAATTATTGACACTGGCAGTAATAGTACGACGGCTATTTTCAGATCGTCCCGAAAAAGACCAATCATTTTTGGTCAGCATCGCCCCACAAACTTTCACAAACCTAAAAGGTTTTGGTTGAATATTTTTAACAGCATCACTGGGGCGGTTGCTATCAAACACGAATACCATCAACCAAATTGCTTCTGGGTTGTGACCTTGCCATCCTCTCAAATAACGAGAAGCTTTAACTTCTATACCTTCGCTAGCATATTGAACGGCATTATTAGGAAACATTCCTGTCGGAATTAGATCGGGATGTCCATTATGATATTGATTCTTGGCAATAGTCGAACAATATTTAGGAATAGTTGTAATCATAAATTCGCCAACTAAGCTGCTAAAGTTAGCTGGCATGAGCATATTTTCAAAGCGTTCTAATCCTCTTCCATATAGCTGTTGATTGATAAAACCTAAAAATTCAATAAAATCATTCATCGCCAGCCGAATATGTTCGGTGGTACAGCCATAAGGTATATTCGCATTAGGATTAAAATCTTTAGGTTCGACTGGGTGAGGTTGGCAGGCGATCGCATCCAAATTTCCACTCATTCATCCCTCCCTATTCTGCAATATTTCCCTAATTCTTTCCCGAAACAAACGCACAGCCGATCGCTGTCCAATACTAATACTTTGCTCGATAAATCCAGGCACTTCTGCAATAGGCAAAAATGAAAAAGCCAAACTTTTATCAGTTTGCTCGTATTTCCCTTCTACCAGTTGATAAACTTGCAAACTTTCGTTGCGATATCTCCATAATTCCGGTACTCCCAGAGAAGCATAAATTGTGAATTTATTCAAGGAAGAACTGGTATAATCTGATTCAACTACTAAATCGGGAGGTGGATCGTTCGGAAGTTCAATGCTTTTTTTACCTCGTACTATCAATTCATTTTGAATGTAAAAACAAGTATCTGGTTCGACAGCACGAGTTAAATCTTCCCGTTCTAGGAGTAAAGCACCCAACTGTCTAATTTCAATTTCAAGCTCGTCTGCTATAGCTTCAACGAAACTTCCGATTAGAATTTTAGGCTCTTCATGTTCTGTAAGTGGCATCCTAATTTCTAACACTCCTTCATCATAAGCAATTCTCCACGCTCTGCCGTCACCGACATCTGCCATCAATGCTTTATAAGTTTCCCATTTAATGCCATTCATCACAATATTATTGCCAGGAGAAACTTTTTCTTTTGGAAGTGTTGATTTACTAACTGTTTCAACATTCATTTTTTATTCCTCTTGTTGGAAAATTAGAAACCCGATTTCTTGAAGAAACCGGGGTTCTCTTGTCCATTATATCTCATTGTTAGCAGCAACAATAAAGTATTCAGTCACCCAAAATTTATGGATCGGCATCAAAATTGCCACAGGCATAAAGATATCAACTTCTTTGCCGCCTAAATTAGGAGTAGGGAGAAAACCATAAATCTCGCCATATTCTGCAACAGCAGCAATTATGTCATCAAAATCAACTTTAAATTCATCAATATCTAGGCAATGAATTCCTCTTTCATTTTCGTAATTTTCCTCTTCGCTAAGATTGAATTGTGAAGGTTTAATCCGCTCCAAGAGATATTCTAATTGCTCAAACTCCTCAATGGGAACGATCGCTGCTACCTCTTTTCCTGCTTGCAGTAAAAGAAAGCGGTTTCGATCGCACATCACTTGCGCGATCGCATCCATCAACTTATCCTTTACTTTCTCAGTAGTTAAACGGATAAATCCCTCATCCTCACCGAGATAATTTTTAAGCATCCTCTATATCCTGTAGTGCAAAATAGATTAAGCAACTGATTCCAAGATTAACGCGAATAGCTATTTGAAAAATCGTTTTGCACTTATGACTCATCCCTTCCTCCAACGCCTGCACAGTCCCGAACGTCCCGTCATCGTCTTCGATGGTGCGATGGGAACTAACTTGCAAAAGCAAAACCTCACAGCCGCCGATTTCGGAGGGCCAGAATATGAAGGTTGCAATGAATACCTCGTCCACACTAAACCGGAAGCAGTCGCCATAGTGCATCGCGACTTTCTCGCCGCTGGTGCAGATGTGATCGAAACCGATACCTTTGGCGGTACTTCGGTAGTGCTGGCAGAGTATGATTTGGCAGATAAAGCGTATTATCTCAACAAAGCTGCGGCGGAACTCGCTAAGCGCGTCACCAACGAATTCTCCACACCAGAGAAACCCCGTTTTGTGGCAGGTTCGATCGGCCCCGGCACAAAATTACCTACCCTCGGACATATCGATTTTGACACGCTGAAATCCGCATTTGCCGAACAAGCAGAAGGACTTTTCGATGGCGGCGTTGACTTGTTCATCGTGGAAACTTGCCAGGATGTGCTGCAAATCAAGGCGGCGCTGAATGGAATTGAAGAAGTTTTCCAGAAAAAAGGACAGCGCATCCCGTTGATGGTGTCGGTAACAATGGAAACCACGGGTACAATGCTCGTCGGTTCCGATATCAGTGCAGTGCTGACGATTTTGCAACCTTATGCGATCGATATTCTCGGTCTAAACTGCGCCACCGGGCCAGATAGAATGGCCGAACACATCAAATATCTGTGCGAAAATTCCCCATTTGTGGTTTCCTGCGTCCCCAACGCAGGTTTACCCGAAAACATCGGCGGTCACGCACATTACAAACTCACCCCGATGGAATTACGGATGGCGCTGACCAAATTCGTCGAAGATTGGGGCGTGCAAGTAATTGGCGGTTGTTGCGGGACTCGCCCCGAACACATTCAAGCATTAGCAGAAATCGGCCAAAATCTCAAGCCGAAAGAACGCCATCCCAACTACGAACCATCCGCAGCATCCATTTATACTGCACAGCCCTACGAGCAGGATAACTCATTTTTGATTGTGGGCGAACGCCTCAACGCCAGTGGTTCCAAGAAGTGCCGCGACTTGCTAAACGCTGAAGATTGGGATGGATTGGTGTCTTTAGCCAAAGCCCAAGTACGGGAAGGGGCGCACGTTCTCGACGTAAACGTGGATTACGTGGGACGAGACGGCGTGCGAGATATGAAGGAATTGGCATCAAGGTTAGTAACAAATGTAACTTTGCCGCTGATGCTAGACTCGACCGAATGGGAAAAAATGGAGGCTGGTCTGAAAGTTGCCGGAGGTAAGTGTATACTTAACTCGACAAACTATGAAGATGGGGAAGAACGTTTCTTCAAGGTTTTGGAGTTGGCAAAAAAGTATGGTGCTGGTGTAGTAATCGGTACAATTGATGAAGAGGGAATGGCGCGATCGGCAGATAAGAAATTTGCGATCGCCCAACGCGCTTATCGCCAAGCTGTAGAATACGGAATTCCACCTCAAGAAATCTTTTTCGATACCCTTGCATTGCCGATTTCAACGGGGATTGAAGAAGATCGCGCTAACGGAAAAGCAACAATTGAATCGATTCGTCGCATCCGGCAAGAATTACCGGGATGTCATGTTATTCTAGGCGTTTCTAACGTTTCATTCGGCTTAAATCCGGCGGCGAGAGTTGTACTGAATTCCATGTTCTTGCACGAAGCAATGGCAGTTGGGATGGATGCGGCAATTGTTAGCGCCAGCAAGATTTTGCCGTTAGCGAAAATTGAACCGGAACACCAAGAAGTTTGCCGCAAATTGATTTATGACGAACGGCAATTCGACGGCGATGTGTGCGTTTACGATCCTTTGGGAGAGTTAACTACGCTGTTTGAAGGAAAGACGACAAAACGCGATCGCAGCGAAGACAACAACCTCCCTGTTGAAGAACGTCTCAAGCAACATATCATCGACGGCGAACGCATTGGTTTAGAAGAACAACTGAAAAAAGCACTAGAAAAATATCGCCCTCTAGAAATTATCAATACCTTCTTGCTAGATGGCATGAAAGTAGTAGGTGAATTGTTCGGATCGGGACAAATGCAACTACCTTTCGTATTGCAATCAGCCGAAACCATGAAAGCAGCAGTCGCCTACCTGGAACCTTTCATGGAAAAGCAAGATGCGGGTAATAATGCGAAGGGAACGGTGGTAATTGCCACAGTTAAAGGTGATGTTCACGATATTGGTAAAAACCTCGTCGATATCATCCTTTCTAATAACGGCTACAAAGTTGTTAACTTGGGAATTAAACAGCCAGTTGATAACATCATTGATGCTTACCAACAGCATAAAGCTGATTGCATTGCCATGAGTGGATTGTTAGTAAAATCCACTGCATTTATGAAGGAGAACTTGGAGGTATTCAACGAAAGGGGAATTACCGTTCCGGTGATTTTAGGTGGTGCGGCGCTGACTCCCAAATTTGTCCATGAAGATTGTCAGAATGCCTACAAAGGTAAAGTGATTTATGGCAAAGATGCGTTTGCAGATTTGCATTTTATGGATAAATTAATGCCTGCTAAATCTGCTGGTAATTGGGATGATTTGCAGGGATTTTTGGATGAAACCGCAGATGCACGCAGATTAACGCAGATTGAAGAGAAATCTGTGCGTGAGTCTAATGGTGATGTTGCAGTCAAAGAACCGCAAGAGGTTGATACCAGGCGTTCTGAGGCTGTAGCAGTGGAGATCGATCGCCCAACACCGCCTTTCTGGGGAACGCAAGTTTTACAGCCGGAAGATATCTCTTTGGAGGAGATTTTTTGGTATTTGGATTTGCAAGCTTTGATTGCTGGACAATGGCAATTCCGCAAACCAAAAGAACAGTCAAGGGAAGAGTACGATAATTTCCTGGCTGAAAAGGTTTATCCTGTTTTGGAACATTGGAAGCAGCGAGTTATTGAGGAAAAATTATTACATCCTCACGTAGTTTACGGTTATTTCCCTTGCCAAGCAGAAGGAAATTCACTGCGTATTTACGATCCGGAAATAATGAACCGCAGAGACGCAGAGGGCGCAGAGAAGAAAGAGGTAGCGAGGTTTGATTTTCCTCGGCAAAAGTCAATGCGGCGTTTGTGCATTGCTGATTTCTTTGCACCTGTGGAAACTGGGAAGATTGATGTGTTTCCAATGCAGGCGGTAACGGTGGGAAATATTGCGACGGAGTTTGCCCAGAAATTGTTTGCAGATAATCAATATACTGATTATTTGTATTTTCATGGTTTAGCTGTGCAAACTGCGGAAGCTTTGGCAGAATGGCTACACGCCCGCATTCGTCGCGAGTTGGGTTTTGCTAGTGAGGAACCGAATAATATTCGGGATATGCTTGCACAACGTTATCGCGGTTCTCGTTACAGTTTTGGATATCCGGCTTGTCCGAATATTCAAGATCAGTATAAACAGTTGGAATTGTTAGGGGCTGAACGAATCAATCTTTATATGGATGAAAGCGAACAAATTTATCCCGAACAATCTACAACTGCGATTATCACCTATCACCCAGTTGCGAAATACTTCAGCGCTTAATTAGTAGTAGGGTGGGCAAAAGCCCACCTTACTTTGGCTGAGAATTGGCAGCTATAATTGAAACGCAGATAAAGAATATCTATCTTTGAATGAACCCTGATAACCATGATGAGATCGATCGAAGTGAAAAAACAGATCCTTATGAACAAATACTGTTTGAGCGATACACAGATGCAGAGATAGCAGAAATCAAAGCTATCATAGAAAAATGGGATAAAGCAACCTATCCCACTGTAGCTAACAGTATTGTAGATCATGCCGATCGACACGGATTTACAGGTAATTATTTAAAATATTTGAGAAAAGCCAATAACTTTAATAAAAAAGGTGCGCGAAAGAAACTCTTACCTAATGGCGCATTAAGATGGAATAAAGGCATTGAATTTATAATAGAAAGAGATGGAAAAATTATATCATACGGTGAAAATTGAGGAAAGCTATGCAAAACTTAGACCTAAAAAACAAATCCGACAATGCCAAAGCTGCTAAAGAATATATCGATCGCGTAGCAAAACAATTGCTAACTGATTATCAGCACACTAAAGAAGAAAGGCATAAAATAGCATTATGGGAAGAGTCACAAGAGTTCAGTATCTTAGGTGTCATCGAAATTTTTACCACTGATATTCGCGGCTACGCTGCGCAAGTTATCGTTAAGGATAATTTAGAAAATTCTCAAGAAATCCTGGAAAATTTACAAAAACTAAAAATATTTGATGTGAGCTATTTTACCGAGTGGTATTTTTCCCATGACTCTGATTACCCCCAACTCAAACGCTATGCAGAAACCCTCAACTATCTGCGTTTATTAATTATCGAATATATTACCCAATCGGCGACATCGCTCAATTAAATGTTGCAGCAAGCGATTCTGGAAGACGCGATCGCACTTCTCTCTCGCAACCCCTCCAAATCAATCCCCGTTTAAAAGCAAATGTTAAAACTATGAAACTTGAAAGTAGTGCTTTTTCCCATAACGGGATGATTCCACCCAAGTATACTTACGAGAGTTAATAAGGTAGTTTAACGAACCAAGTCTTTGTTTGCAAACCCGTACTTTCTGGCTTATCATCCTTTAGATTATCGTGAATTCAATCTTTTGATGGAACGCGATCGCAACTCCAGATAGATCCAACCACGCGATCGCAACAGTTATTGTAGCTATACAGAACGAACAACCATAGTTGTTCTTCCGTTAATAATAAACCTTTAAATCATTGTTCAATCTGCTTTTAATGCGGATTTAGCAGTTTCTTGGGTTTGTTTATTTGTCTAAGGAGTCGAATCAACTGCTATGACTGACCCTAATAATCGTATAAAATCTGAACGTGAATATTATCAAGACCCTGAAGGAAATACTCATACTAGAGTAACCCAAAGCAGGGAAACTGTTAACAATAACTTATCTGACGAATATCGCGACGGTTACACGCATGGTAGAGTAGCAGAACGCCGCTACGTGCAAGACAACCAAGTCGTTCGCGATAATAATAACGCTGCTCGTGGTTTGTTAATCGGGATTATACTTACTTCTTTAGCTGGTTTAGGTGCTGGATTGTATTACTTTCTAAATCAGCGGGAAGAACCAACACCTGCACCCGTGATTATTAATCCACAACCTAGAGCAACTCAATCACCTACTCCCGCACCAGAACGAACGATCATCCAACGAGAAAGGACGATCGAGAGAGTTCCTCAAGTAGTTCCAGTTCCTCAAACAGAAACACCCGCATCTCCGTCACCTCAGCCAAACATTAATATTCAGCAACCACCAGCTACTTCACCAGCACCAGACGTTAACATTACCGTACCCCCTTCCATCCCGCAAAATCAAGGTAATACTACTACGCCTCAAGGTTCGGGACTCCAGACAGATGATACTACATCAGGTACTTCTGGTAGAACTGGCTCGGATACTACCAACTTTGGTAACGACACCTCTACAGGTACTCCTGGTACTACTACAGGTGGTAGTACTGGTACAAGTGGCACTGCTGGTACTACTGGTATAGGTGGTACTGGTACAGACGGTAATACTGGTACGGGTGACGCTACTGGTACAGGCGGTGCTACTGGTACAAGCGGTGCTACTGGTACAAACGGTGCTACTGGTACAAACGGTGCTAATGGTACAAGCGGTGGTACTGGTACGGGTGGCGCAGGTCAATAGATATCAAACTGTTTTAATTCGGTTTTGCAATAGCTTCCTAATGGTCTTCATGGCTTCAACCCCTTGAGATAATCAGGGGGTTTTTATTGCTGAGTAGTAACTATTATTAGAATGAATAAAATTGATCGGTTATTACAACAAATCAAAGAATATAAAGTTTGGTTAAACAGTGATGATTTCTTCAGATTTAGGTGTTAACTTAAAAAATATAAGGCACGCAGAAATAAACGGATTAAGTAAAAACTTTGGATTTGAGCTTGTGCCTTCCCGCTCTCAATCCAAGCACAACACGGAATCGGTCTGATTCATCTAAGAACAATTGCATTACGTTCAGTTTAAGTTAAGTGTGATGTAATTTAGATCCAGACGGAGGTGATGTAGAAGGTTGGCACCCGATCGTGTTGTGAGTTACGTTCAATTTCTATAACGTTAAGTTCCATCTCTGTTAAACAACTGTTTCGTAAATCGTTCCAAATCAACTCGACCGTTCATTTACATGATAGCCCGCCTTAAGTTACTTAAACTTCTCCCAAGTAACGAGGCGGGTTGAAGCTTTTGAAGGATGAAGGATAAAGTATGAAGGATGAAATATGAAATCTCCTCATCTGCTCACCTTCCCATTCTTTAATAGCAACTCAAATCTAGCGATCCTATTTCAATAATCAACCCCACCCTAGCCCTCCCCTTACCAAGGGGAGGGTTGGGTGTGGTTTAGTTGTTGGCAATTCATTTAGGATCGCTATAGTTACAGCGGTTCCCGCAGTAGTGAGGTACACCAAATATAGTGGTAGAGACTGTAAGAAATAAGTTTGGTAAATTCTGACTGTACCTCATAACAGAGAAAACCGCTGTAAGTTAACTCAGGTCTTGCACCTTTCTCAATAAGGCTAAAGAAACCGGGTTTCTAAAGGAAAAATATAGGCTTTCAGGTAAGGATATTTGCAAGAAACTAAGATGATAACTCTGGTGCAAGATCTAAGTTAATTCAATCACGGTAACTTCTGGGGGACAAAATAAACGTCCGGGGAAGTAAGTACCCAATCCGCGATTAATATATAAACGGTTATTGCCAATTTGGTGCAATCCTTGCGACCATTCCCAATGTTGAAATACTTTACGAAAATCTTTGCGGAAATATGGCAGGTAGGAACGCAGGGGTTTGGGGATGAAGTTGGCGAGGATAGGGAAGTAACTGGGTAGTGGTCCTAAGTTGGGCAGATGAATTTGACCGCCGTGGGTATGACCGGAGAGTTGTAAATCTACTCGCCATTGTTGTAAGTGTGGGGCGCTATCGGGATTGTGGGATAAAACTATACGGGGAATGGTGGGGTTTAGCTGTTTCATGACTGAGGCGGGTTTGAATTTAGCGGAACGAAAATCTGCTAAACCGACTAAGGCTAATCCCGGGCCAAATGGATAAGCAATTTGATTCCAGAGTACTTGAATACCGATACTCGTGAGGGCGGTGCGGATTTCTTTTTTTGAGTTGGCATAGAAGAGGTCGTGGTTGCCTAAAATGGCGTAGATGCCGATGCGACTTTGCAAATTCTTGAGGTATGATACTAGGTCGTGAATTGGCTTGGGATCGGTGGTTACGTAGTCGCCCGTGAGTACGATCATATCGGGTTCTACTTGATTGCAAACATCTATTGCTTGTTGTAGCAATTTGTTCGATAGTCGCAGACCATCATAGTGGAAATCAGACAACTGTACGATTTTGATGCCTTGTAACGATGGGGGTAAATCTGCGATCGCAACTGTGACATTTTCCACCGTTAAGGGCCCTGTGAGAAACCTGTGCATAAAGCTGAAAGATTACCGGATGGCCATTTCCAGCATAACTACAGAAAATTTGAATGTCACGTTTTTAACTTTCATTAGTCATTAGTCATTGGTCATTAGTCGAGAAAATATGATGACAGTTCGGGATGTGGAGGGTTTAGCCGAACTTGCGTCGGAACTGAAAGAATTTAGTTAACAAATTTTGCAATGTTGGGTTTTTGGCATATTTTTGTTTTGTTAGCTGAAGTGCGGCTTTACTATTAACTTCTGCCAAGGTGGGATAAATGTGGATAATACTGCTAAGGGCAGAAACTTTTAAGTTGTAAGACATTGCCAACACTACTTCGTGAATTAATTCTCCAGCCGAAGGGCCTACTAAAGTTGCACCGAGAATTTCTCCATTGCTACGAGTGATAATTTTAGCGAATCCGCTAGTGGCAGCTTCTGCTTGGGCGCGATCGACATCGGCAAAATCTTGCTGCAAAATGTAAATATCGTCGCCGTATTTTTCTCTAGCTTGTGATTCGGTTAAGCCAACTCGCGCTAGTTCCGGATCGGTAAAGGTTGCCCAAGGAATGACTCGATAGTTTGTTTTGGTGAGGGGAAAAAATAAGGCATTTTTGAGAACGATGCTGGCTTCATAGCTAGCAACATGAGTAAATTGGTAACCGCCGATCGCATCACCGCAAGCATAAATGCGCGGGTTAGTTGTTTGGAGTTTGTCGTTAACTTTGATGGCTTTGTTGGTATATTCAACTCCGGCAGCTTCTAAGTTGAGTAATTCTACATTTGGTCGTCTTCCGGTGGCGATTAAAATTCGATCGACAACTACTTTTTCTTCTCCTGCTGAAACTATTTTTTTCCCTTCTACAACTTCGATTTTTTCTACTCGCGTGTTGAGAATTAAGCGAATGCCTTCTGAGGCAAATTGAGATTGCACGACTCGGGCTGCTGCCGGGTCTTCTTTTGGTAAGATGCGATCGCTACTGGCGATAATTGTTACTTGAGAACCCAAACGAGAAAATGCTTGCCCCAATTCGCAACCGATCGGGCCGCCACCTATAATAGCTAAAGATTCGGGACGTTCGGTAATCTCAAAAATTTGTTCGTTAGTTAGATAATCAACTTGTTCTAATCCGGTAATCGGAGGAATTGCCGGACGGGAACCCGTAGATATCACAAACGTTCTGGCTGTTAAGCGCCGGTTGTTAATGGAAAAAGTTCGTTCGTCGATAAATTGACCGGAACCAAAGATTACTTCTACTCCTAATGAAGCAAATCTTTCTGGGGAATCGTTGGGTTGAATAGCTGCGATCGCATTTTGAACGTGACCCATTGCTTTGGCAAATTCAATTTGCGGACGATCGCAGTAAATGCCAAAACGTGCCGCATTTTTTACTTCATAAGCAACTCTCGCAGCATGAATTATCGACTTACTAGGAACGCAGCCATACCAAAGACAATCTCCTCCCAGGCGGTCCCGTTCTACTAGGGCTACTTTTGCTTTTAGTTGGGCAGCGGCGCTAGCAACGACCAAACCCGCAGAACCGCCACCAATGATTACTATATCGTACTCAAATCCCATGATTACATCCCTTTAAATCCTTGGTTCCGATGGATTGATGTTGTAAAATCTACCGTTATATGTGTTTCCTCATTCTCTTGCCAAAATTGACAAAAAATGGTAAAAGCAGTAGCACCCTCAGATTGAAAACAGATCTGTCTTGAGCTAATGGTGACATAATCTTACTTGTCAATCTAAAATTCAATCTCAGTTATCAATCGAAAATCTAAAATCTAAAATCAAATAAGCTTATGAAACTACAATTTCTAGCAGGCGCGACCTTTCTCACTACCGTCAGCTTGGCAAATCCCGTCAAAGCAGTTAATTCCGAACATACCAGGCAATTACTTTCTACCAGACAATGCGCGGGATGCAACTTGAGTAATGCCGGACTGGTTATGGCTAATTTGGTGGGGGCCGACTTGAGAGGTGCTGACTTAACTCGTGCTAATCTCAGTCGTGCCAATCTAACTGGCGCAGACTTAAGCGGTGCTAACCTGACTAGTGCTAGTTTATATGGTGCGAACTTAACAGGTGCTAACCTCAGCGGCGCCAATTTGAATGCAACTGACTTAAGAGATGCCTTTTTAGAACAAGCTAATTTGGTAGGTGCTAGCCTGGTCAATGCTAATTTACTCGGTGCCGTAGGTGTACCAACCTATACTGGGGATGCGGAAGATTTTTATCGCTGGGCAATGGCAGAAGCAGAAAAGGATAACCACAACCGCGCGATACAATTGTTTAACCAAGCACTGGCGATTAAGCCCGACTTTGCTAATGCTTATATCGGTCGCGGTATGGTTCGCTACCAGCAAGGCGACAAACCAGGTGCGATCGCAGATAGTCAACAAGCTGCCCAACTCTACACTAAACAAGGCAATCAACAAGGCTATGAATTAGCCCAAGCTGTCATTAAAAAGATCGAAGAAGTTAATAAACCCAAAAGAGGCGGCGGCGGTTCTAATTTCCTCAATTTTCTGAGCGGTCTTGCTAATTTGGGGCTGCAATTATTCTTTTAATTAGAAGTCATAATTCATAATTCAGAATTCAGGATTCAGAATTCAGGAGTCAGAATTGAGAAGGGAAACCTATTATAATATCGTGTCCGGTAGCATTGGTTGTGTATACTAGGGGCGAGTTTAGCGCACAATCGTGGTCACAAACAAACAATTTTTTGTCAAACCCCGCCCTTCCAGACAGTATATGCAACCGGACATAATATGACAATTTGGATTATGATAAAGTAGCGAAAAGAAGTGTTTTTGCTAAAATCCAGTCAAACTCAACGCTAACTGCTCGTGCATTGCAAAACTTCAAGCGAGGACAGAAAGATATGGAACAACTAGCACAACAGAAATGTGTCGCTTGCACGGGCGATTCAACCCAGATTAGCGAACCGGAAATTGCCCAACTCAAACCGCAAATTCCTGATTGGAGTATTGTCGAAGAGGAAGGAGAATCTCGCCTCAAGCGCACCTACAAATTCCCTAACTTTCTGACAGCTTTAGATTTTACCAATCAAGTCGGTGATGCCGCAGAAAAAGCCGGACATCACCCAGCTTTACTCACAGAATGGGGTAAAGTAACGGTTAGCTGGTGGACGCATTCCATTGGCGGATTGCACAAGAATGATTTCATTATGGCTGCGAAAACCGATCGCATTGCCAGTCAATTTATTGAAAAAAAGTAAAATCAAAGTAGAGCATATCATATCTGGTAAGCTTGCATCGCATCTAATTTGTATATTTCCGAGTGTCGAGGAAAACTGTCAATCCCTCTCCCCATCCCCCCATCCCCCCATCTCCCCATCAAGCTCAATATCAAAATTAAATGCGTAGCAGCTTAGCTCACCCATAATAAAACTTGTTTGTAGTGAGGGCTTTAGTCCTTCACTACAAACCAGCACAGCGTTATGATTGGTAACTGAAACAATCTGATATTAATGCTAATTGTTAATCGAAATGTTTTCACAATTAACTGTTAAAAATATTTGTAATTTTCGATATTTAGTGGTGAACTAAACTATACTAAAGCGACCGCTTCTCAAATATTTCCAATGACTAAATCCGAAACATCTTTACCTCTGTTACGTACTCCCTTATTCGAGCAAGCAGTAGAATTAAAAGCCAGACTGACTCCCTTTGCTGGATGGGAAATGCCCGTACAATTTTCTGGAATTGCACAAGAACATCAAGCAGTAAGAACCACAGCAGGAATGTTTGATATCTCCCACATGGGCAAATTTACCTTGCGGGGAAAGGAAGTAGTTTCTCAACTTCAGTATTTAGTGCCTTCTGATTTAAGTCGGCTGCAACCCGGTCAAGCTCAGTATAGCGTTTTGCTCAACAAAGACGGCGGTATTTTAGATGATATTATTTTTTATTATCAAGGTTTGGATGATAATGGGGATGAGCGAGCAGTAACGATCGTCAATGCCGCCACGACATCTAAGGATAAAGATTGGTTATTGGCAAATATTGATTCAAATAAACTCATTTTTGAAGATATTTCTCAGGCAAACACTTTAATTGCCGTACAAGGGCCACAGGCTGCGTCGTATTTGCAGCAAGTTGTTAAAGAAGATTTAACGACAATTAAATCTTTCGGTCATTTGCAAGCAACGGTGTTAGGTCAACCAGCTTTTATCGCGCGGACTGGTTACACGGGAGAAGATGGTTTTGAGGTGATGGTAGACCCGGAAGTGGGAGTACAATTGTGGCGCACTTTGCAGGCGGCGGGTGTCGTTCCCTGCGGTTTGGGTGCGAGAGATACCCTGCGATTGGAAGCTGCTATGGCACTTTACGGGCAGGATATTGACGATCGTACTACGCCGCTGGAAGCCGGATTAGGTTGGTTGGTTCACTTGGATACGAAAGGCGATTTTATCGGTAAAGAAATTTTGCAACAACAAAAGCAAACTGGCGTACAGCGTAGGTTAGTTGGTTTGCAAATGCAAGGACGCAATATCGCCCGTCATGGTTATCAGGTGTTGCACGATGGGGAAAAGGTGGGAGAAGTAACGAGTGGTAGTTGGTCGCCTACATTGGAAAGCGCGATCGCATTAGCATATGTTCCCACACCATTAGCTCAAATCGGTCAACAGCTAGAAGTAGAAATTCGCGGTAAAACTTACCCTGGTGTGGTAGTGAAAAAGCCTTTTTACCGTTCGGCTTCTCGGACTTAATTCATTTTGCCAAGCTAAATAAAATTTACAGCGGCTGGGACTTTTTGGCTCCCGCCGCTTTTCGATCGGATCGTCTGAGAGCTTTCCCGATTGCAGTAGGATAAATTTCTGACAAAATCAGCCCTATTATACAGTAACCATATAACCAGAAACGAGATAAATTCATTGATTTGGCGGTTGTTTTTTTCCTTTGCCTTATTTTATAAACAAAATATCCTTTAGAAAGTTGAAAATTATATATAGCATTAGTTAAAAAATCATTAAAATTATCCCCAACAAAAGTTTTTAGTTAATAAATCATTAAATTTATCAGGAGATTTAAGTCGTGCTTTTCCCATTTCAACTCCCACTGAGAAAGGAGTTCAACCAAAGTAGCCTAGTTCAATTGTGGAACGCCAACAAAAAAAGATGGCAACCTAAAAGCTTGATTCCTTCAACGATCGCTTATGGCATCATTTTAGCTGTGGGTACAACTGCGATCGGCACCTACGGAATCGTTCGCAACTTAATTTTGGAAAATTTAAAGGAAAATGCGTTACTAAAAGTTGAAAAATCAGCTAGCGAAATCGATGAATGGCTAGCTTCTTTGCAATCTGAAGTAGAAACTATTGCTAACAATTCCGCAGTTAGATCGATGCAATGGTCGGTAGCCGAACCATTTTTACAAATAGAACTAGCGCGATTATCGGATTATTACATATTTAGTATAATCCGACCAGACGGTAGTTATTATACAACTAAAACTGGATTAGTCAAAGGAAAAAATTTGCGCGATCGCCGTCACTTTCAAGAAGGTATGTCAGGGAAAACCTACGTTTCCGATTTGTTAATTTCTCGCGCTACAGGAGTAAGACAAATCAACGTTGTTGCGCCAATTTGGTCTGTTCCTGCCATCCATAAAAATCATATTACTCAGATTTATTCTCCCATTTCCACCCAAAGTTTAAAGGCTTTAAATATTCGCTCCGATCCCCTGCAAAAACCGCAAACAATTGGGGTATTGACAGGTCAAGTTCCAGTATACCACGTAACCAAAGTCGTGACAGAAATTTATCATGGCAAAGGTAGTTACGCTTTTGTTCTCGATTCCCAAGGAGTGCCGATCGCATATCCCGATCGACACATATTGCAAGAAGCCAAAACGCTTTTAAATCATCACGATCGAAAATTGGCAAAGATTTATCAAGGAATGGTAAATCATCAACAAAATATCGATCGAGTAGAAATCGATCGCCAATTGTATTACATTGCTTACACCGCCATAGGTCGGGCAAATTGGTCGATCGCCTTAGCGATCCCCGTCGAAAATTTAGAAAGTAAACTAGCACCTCTAAATATATTAGCTTCTGGTATAGCAATCATATTGATTTTAGCAACTGCGATCGCGATTCGCCAATTGCAATTACTAAATCAAACCAGGCAGAAAGCAGATGAAGAAGAAATGATTAATGGAATTACCGCACGCATTCGAGAGTCGCTGGAAATTGAAACAATATTACAGACAACAGTGGATGAAGTTGCTACATTATTAAAGTTGGATGTAGTTAGTTTTTGTTGGTATCGACCAGATGCCAGAAAACTAGAAATAATTTGCGAAAATCGCCAAAATAAAGTATGTGAAAATTGGGAAATCAGTAAAATTAAAAATATTACAGATGTAATCGATCGCTGCCATTGCTTAGAGGTAATATGTATAAACGATGTGAAAGATATTATTGGTGATAATAGGATTTATCAAAATAATTTGCTTCCTTCAATTCAAAGCTTTTTAGCTTTACCAGTGCAGGTGCAAAGTCATTCACCCGGTTATCTTTTTGCTATTCGCAGTAAACCTTGGATTTGGAGCGATCGCGAAAAAAATTTGTTGTATAATGTTACCGAGCAATTAGCGATCGCGATCGAGCAATCCCGCTTGCTAACTCAAACATCAGAACAAGTGACCATCCTCAGCCAACAAGCTACACAACTCAAGCAAACATTAGCAGAACTCCAAAAAACCCAAACGCAATTAATTCAAAGCGAAAAAATGTCCAGCTTAGGTCAACTTGTAGCTGGAATGGCTCACGAAATTAACAACCCCGTCAGTTTTATTTACGGCAATCTCAGCCACGCCAACGAATATACCCAGCACTTGATCGAAGTTGTACAACTATACCAAAAATATTATCCCCAAGCAACACCAGAAATTAAAGAAAAAATAGAAGAAGTAGACCTTGATTTTGCGATCGAAGACTTACCAAATTTGTTAAAATCCATGAAATCTGGGGCCGATCGCATTCGGCAAATTATTATTTCTTTACGTAACTTTTCTCGATTTGATGAAGCAGAATTAAAGTTAGTCAATATCCATGAAGGAATTGATAGCGCGTTGATGATTATCCAGCATCGATTGAACTTTCAAACTAAAGGAACTAATGGGGAAAATCCACTTAGAAATGTCCGTATTCAAATCGTCAAACAATATGGTAACCTACCTTTAGTATATTGCTATGCCGGACAACTCAACCAAGTATTGATGAACATATTGAATAATGGGATTGACGCCTTGGAAGAATTGCCCAGTCAAAACCCTACCATTTTAATTTGCACGGAAGTCGTAGATAAAGAACGTATAGCGATCCGAATTAAAGATAATGGTAAAGGTATGACAAAAGAAGTAAAACAGCGCTTATTCGATCCATTTTTTACTACCAAACCTGTTGGTAAAGGAACTGGATTAGGATTGTCAATCGCATATCAAATTGTCGTGGAAAAACACGGAGGTTCTTTACATTGTATTACCGAACCGGAACAGGGTACGGAATTTGTCATAGAAATACCAATTAAGCAAAAATTTACTCCATAAATATTCGCTATAATCAAGAAAATCACTTCTATATAATGCCAATAATAAAACTAGTTACTCGCAAAGCATTAGGCAGGCTGACGATTTTTACCATCATCTTCAGCTTCATACTTGTTTTTATATGGCTCGTCTGTATCCGAATGCCTCTGAGTAGTTACCGAGAAGAATTACTGCCTCTAACACCCGGAGAAATTCAGCTACAAGCAGCTTTAAAGCAAGATATCCAAAAGTTATCGGAAGAAATCGGAGAGCATAATTTTTCCGATTACAAAAATCTGTTAAAAGTGGTTAATTATTTGTCATCTTCTTTGACTAGTGCGGGATGGAAAATAACCCATCAAAAATATCAAATTGCCAAACGAGAGTACGCTAATTTAATAGCAGAAATGCCGGGTGAAAGTCGCGCTAATGAAATAATAATTATAGGCGCTCACTATGATTCTAACCTCGATAGCCCCGGTGCTAATGATAACGCTACTGGTGCAGCGGCAGTATTGGCATTGGCGAGAAATTTTGTCCATAAAAAAACCGCCAGAACTCTGCGTTTTGTGGAATTTGTAAATGAGGAACCGCCTTTTTTTCAAACTGCCGATATGGGAAGCTTAGTTTATGCTCGAAAATGCCGCGAAACTGGGGAAAATATCGTTGCGATGCTGAGTTTAGAAACGATGGGTTACTATTCGGATGAACCGGGAACGCAGAAATATCCCTTTCCTCTAAATTTTGTTTATCCATCTAGTGGAAATTTTATTGCTTTTATTGGTAATATCAAATCTGGTAATTTAGTGAGAAATGCGATCGCATCCTTCCGCCGCCACGCACAATTCCCTTCCGAAGGTGCAGCACTCCCAGCCCAAATTCCCGGTGTCGGTTGGTCCGATCAATGGTCGTTTTGGCAAGCAGGTTATCCGGGAATCATGGTAACGGACACCGCACCCTATCGATATCCTTACTATCACACTGCTCAGGATACGATCGATAAAATTGACTTCAAGCGACTGGCGCGGGTAGTAGCTGGATTAGAAAAAGTCATTTCCGATTTGGCAATAGTTGAGATTGATTAATCAATTGTGCAAAATCTTGTAAAGTTTGACGATAGCGATCGCATTAATCATCGAATGCGATCGCTTTAAAAATTCCTGCTGAAGTAATCCCCTCTTACTGGCTTTTCAAGCCTATCACAAATATCCATTCAATTAATTTTGTTTTATTAAGAAGTCCCTAACGCAAATTCATCGCTACTTTGAAAATGAAATTCTGCTGCAAAGGAGTGTTCGAGTTTTAGCTGATAGTCTCCACGATTTGCACTATTGGTTTCGATGATAATTTCTTTCACGACAGAAGATTCAGACCGATCGGAACCTAGAGGAAATAAATCACCAAAAACGATTTCGGGAGATGGTTTAATAACCACAGCGGGTCTTCCATCGACTAAATTAGGAATCGAAGTTCCATCAGATTTTGAAACGACCGATAAAACTGCTGTTAAATTTTTAAACGTGACATTCGAGTAACAATTAGAGGCTACAACTGCAATTTTTTCCGCTCCCTGGGTTGCCAATGGTTGGCGATCGCTCCTTAATTCAAAACAGGGTAGCGGCTGAGGAATCTCCCACTGAATCCCTACAGGACGGCTATTGCAAATCACCTTTTGCAAAACCTCTGTAAAGCCGCCAATAGAATCCCGATCCGTGAAAGCTATTCCGCCTGTTTCTCTCGCTAATCGGGCGTATTCTTGCTCCATCCCTTCTTTAAACTTGCTCTTGGTCGTACCAAAATAAGTATGAACTTTTACTCCCGCCTGTTTCGCGGTTGCGATCGCCTTGTTTGCGCCGATAATATCTTCTTCTTCCGTTTTCTCTCCTCCACCTTCGAGTGCTTCATCTCCCAAATATAAAATCGATCGCGCGGCACCCGCGCGCCAATCAAAATGATTTGAGATATCTTCTACAGTCCGCGCCGCATCTTCCTGCGCTCCAGCTTCAGCTAATTCTCCTCGCCGTCTCGATCGCAACTCTGCATCGGCAACTTTGCACTCTTTCAAGAGATAATCCCGTAGAGTCCGATTAAAATTTGTCCCTTTCCAAGTACCTTCGACCCCAAACCATATTACTCTCAAATCGCAAGGACAACTAGCAGCAGCAGCAGAAATCGCAGCAGCGGCGGCATTGCTCAGGTCACTCGCTTCATCTTTCATCGAGGGGCTAGTATCGATAACGACAACCAAATCTACCGGATCTGCGGTGGTGCGGCTGATTCCACAAGGGCGGACAGTGGGAATAATTTGTTGTTTTTGGCTCATATCTTTTGTGTTTTAGTGATGATTGGGAAAAAGCGATCGCACGTACCTGCTCAAGTGCGATCGCCAACGCCAAGGAATTTTTCAGATTAAATCATCTGGACTAACGCCCCAGGTTTGAGTATTATGATGTCCTTTTTTGTCAGAAGCAGCGAAATAATAATTCTTAAATCCGTCCAGTCGAAATACCCAAAAATCACTCGGTTCTAACTCGTTAAACTCAAAGAAAACCTTAACCGCATCGTCCAAGGGATTAGAGGCAGCTTCGGGATCGGCGGGTATCTCTCCCTGCCACAATGAGATAACGGCATCAGAATTTAGTCTTTCTCGCACCTTTTGTTCGGCTACTATAGTGGTAACTTCATCACCTTCAGCTAAGCCAAAACATTCCGGGTTTTCCTTCACTTCGTTACCTATGGAATGAGGCTGATATTGATCCAGAATAAAGCTCTGGAGCGCAAACAATAGCGCATCTACACAATTTCTGGTTGTCTCAGGGGTCACTCGCGCCTCAATCTCGGCAAGACTGATTTCAACTTTGAGATTAGGAACGTCAAATTTAGCTTTTGCACGTTCAAAATCAGTAGCGAACATATTTGCACTGAGAGTTCTGGTGAAATTACCCTTGCTGTCATAGGCTAAAGAAGACCTCATGAAACGATTAGCATCGTACAGCAATGCTTCATCCCCTAAGTCTTTCCAAATGGGTATGCGACTATTGGCACTAAAGCCACCCGATTCGGGATGTACCTCGTTGGTATAAACCCTAACGCTTTGACTAGGAGCTAATAGAGTTCCGTCAGGGAAAGTAAAAACATTAAATTGGCCCTCGGATGAACAGAGCATCCAACCAGATATATCGGCTGATTCTTTGTCTAAATTGGTAACTTCAACGTATTCATCAGTTTGAGTTCTTTTGACAGTGCCTTTATAGCAAATATCGGTGATTTCTACTTGGTACATTTTGCTATTACATCCTTTGTGTGTTCGGTGGCGAGAAAATGCGATCGCATTAAATTCTGGGGACTGGATGGATGCGATCGCTAAACCTGACTAATACTTATTTGGTAGCGTGCGTTTTTGTGAAATTACCTTTGCTGTCATAAGCTAAACCCGATACCAAATTTCCTTTAGCATCCAACAGTCTTGCCTCATCTCCTGAATCTTTCCAAAGTGACAGCTTGCTACCGCAACTAAAACCACCTGTCTCTGGATGTACTTCATTGGTATAAACCCGAATCTTTTGACCCGCAGCTAGTGTGGTGCCGGCAGGAAAAGTAAAGAATTTATTGCGTCCTATCCCAGAAGCAATTTGCCAACCGGATATATCGGCTGGTTTACTTTCTTGATTGGTAATCTCAACGTATTCGTCTGATTGAGTTTTCTTGACCACACCTTTGTAGAAAATATGGGTAATTTCTACTTGCGGTGTGGGGGTTGTTTCTGTTTGATTAGAATTGCCTTCTGGTGTTTTATTAGCACTGCTTTCTTCTGGAGGTTCTAAACTAGACAGTTCTAAATCCGACTCAACCCAATTATTAGTACTCTCTCTATATCGAATGATAGTGCCGTGAAATCCATTAGCAGTCTTATCAAATGCTTTACTACCAACCCCTTCATTCAAAGGCCAACAGCCGACTAATCCTGCTTCTTTCCCCGTTAAACGTCGCTGCATATTTGCTTTGATTTCTTCTGGGGAGCGAACCACATTCCACAGTCGGGCTTCCGTCATTTTTCCCGTAAAACAATGAAATTCTCTGCGATCGTGATAATCCGCTAATCTCAAAGGCATAGGACCCGATCCTGATAGCGGTGTATTGCTGTAGGGAATTGAGGTAGGACCATTGCCTTTGGCTTTTTCTTCTCCATTGATATAAAGCCTCATCACCTGACCATCAAAGGCAGCAGCAATATGAAACCACTGTTTGAGGGCAATACCACAACTTACAGTACATCCTGCAATCCTGAACGTTAATTCGTTACCTGAATAAGAGAAATACAAGCCATATCCTTGCCAACCATCATCATAGTATAAAATACAAAAAATTCCATCATACGAAGTGTTTATTTTCTCCACATAAACCCAAGTTTCTAACGTCATTTGACCTTGGATTCTGAATTGAGGTCTGTCCCTCAATAGCACCTCGGTACCGTCGCATGAAAGGACTCCCGATCCATTTTTAGGTTGACTTAAATCAGCTTCTTCCCAAGAAATTGGGCCAACAATTGAGCCATGATTTCCAGTTGCGCTCTTGTCATGAATAATATCACCCGTCCCTTCATCTAAAGGCCAATAGCCTACTAATCCTGGTTCTGTCCCCGTTAAACGTCGCTGCATATCCTTTCTGATTTCTTCTTGGGAACGAGCAATCTTCCAAAGTCGAGCTTCGGACATTTTTCCATGCAAATAACGATGCTTGTCTGAATAGTATGACCCCAATAGCAAATCAGCTTCAGGATAGGAAATTAGTCCTTGTCGGGGAACGTATTTAGTCTTTACGTCAAGTTCAGTGCCATCAACGTATAATCTCATCATTTCACCATCGTAGGTGGCGGCAACGTGATACCACTGATTCACGAGGAGATTAAAATAAGAACCTACAGTGTACGAGTCTATCCTAAATTCTAGACCCTTATTGGCTTGGTGAATATATAGACTATATGCACCCTCTTCGCGGTAATGCGCCTTACTAAAAATCCCAGCATAATAGATATCTTGAAATTCTTGTACATAAACCCAAGCTTCTAAAGTTAATTGACCTTGAATTTTGAATTCAGGTTTATTTCCCAAATTCACATAATTTTGAACCCCATCGAATGCCAGAACTTTTCTCTTATCTACCATGACTGCAAATCCTTTTTTGAGGTGATTAGTTTGCTTGTTTTAGGCAAATCGAATTAATAATTTATTAATTCGATTTGCCTAATTTGAGCGATGTTCTACTGACGCTTTCCCTTCCCGTCGATTTGATTACCAAAAATGGAATTTAACCGTATAAAAAGCCCCAGTTAACAGTTGGTTTCGCTCCGGCTTTATCAACCACAGCACAGTTGTAATTATTAAATTTGTTGGAATCCAACACGAAAATCCAGGAATCATTAAGATTAGAAGGGCAATTGTAACGATCTGCATACCCTTCAATCTGATCTTTCCAGAAAGAATATTCGTTATCTTCTGGGTCTTGAGACTTGAGCGTTAATAATTTGATGTGGCAGTGATTATTAAGCGTTTCCCGTACCTTCTCACTAATCACTTTCGCATCATTATTACCATCGGGTAGGTCGTACATAGAGGGGAATTCCCGAACCTCTGCAAATGCACTTAAGTCGTCAGTGCCATCTTCAATAAAGCTCTTGAGAGCCTTTCTAAAAGCATCAACGCAACTTACTTTTGTCTGAGGTGTCGTTTGTGCTTTGACATCAGCATCGTTGATATTATGCTTGAGATTAGGAACGCCCAGTTCTGCTTTAACGCTCTCGAAAGTAGCTTCTGATGTCTGCTCGTTAGTAATTTTCGTGAAATTACCTTTGCTGTCATAGGCTAAACCAGATACCAAATTTCCTTTAGCATCTAAAAGTTTTGCCTCATCACCAGTGTCTTTCCAAAGTGACAGCTTGCTACCGCAACTAAAACCACCTGTCTCTGGATGCACTTCATTAGTATAAACTCGAACTTTTTGACCTGCGGTTAGTGTTGTTCCAGCAGGAAACGTGAAAAATTTATTGCGTCCTACCCCAGAAGCAATTTGCCAGCCTGATATATCGACAGGTTTATCTTCCTGATTGGTAATCTCTACGTACTCGTCGGATTGAGTTCTCTTGACTTCACCTTTGTAGAGAATATGGGTAATTTCTACTTGCGGAGTAACGGTTGTTTCTGGCTGCTTCTCTTCTGGTTTTGATGTTGTTGCAGGTTGAATGGGTAATTCTTCCCGTACCCAAGTCGCGCCATTAATCGTGCCGTTGTTACCTTTACCTGTTTGGTCAGTAACTTGCTCGCCAGAACACTCATTCAAAGGCCAATAGCCTACCAGTCCGGCTTCATTGCCTTGCAGACGCTGATTCATTGTGGCTTTGATTTCTTCTGCCGAACGAGCGACATTCCACAGACGAACTTCGGTTATTTTCCCTGGAAATGCGTGAAATTCATCGTTATCTTTGTACATCCCCAGCAGTAAGTCATTTTCGATGCTGTAATCAATGCTGTTAGCGGCGATCTCTTTTTTGATTTTTTCCACACCATCGACATACAACTTCATCTGTTGTCCGTCATAAGTCCCCGCAATGTGATGCCACTGATTGAGTTTAATTGTGTTGGCTTCAGTAGTATAGGGATAGTTAATTCCCGATGATGGCAGTTTTAAGCCAAAGTAGAAGCCGCTACCGCCATCCAAAAGTAGACCATATCCACTTTCCGCCCCACCAGTGTCGTAAATATTCGTGATAATCCCAGCCCATTGTTTTTGAGCAGATGCACAAATCCAAGCTTCTAGAGTGATGGTTCTGGCAACTTTATATTCGGGTTTTCTGCCTAAATTGACCGAATCATCTTGTCCATCAAATGACAGCACGCATTGTTGGTCAGCCATAATTTCCTCATTTTGAAAAAGTAAAAGTTTCTAGTGTATGCGACCGCCCTCTCTTTTCTGTTAAGTTTTTGTAGAGCGGTCGCCGCATTCATCTGTTGCAACAAAAATTGCTCAGGACAATTGAGTCCCGTAGTTGTAAGGTTCCTTTTCCCCCGTGCGATCGATAATTGCCCAATGTACGCTGTTGAGTTCGGGAACTTTTAACATCAATATCCAGTTAGCTTCTATGCCTTCCCCTTTAGTTGGCAGCGCGGGGGTTTCTGACGTACACAGAGTAATTGTAGTATTGGGTTTTTGCAAGTAGTGCCAAGACGAAGGGAAGATCTCGCCATCAATAAAATAGGGGTATGGCACGCCCGCAGCATCAGCACGAGCGCCAATTGTTTCGTAAGCAGTGCCAACGCCATCTTCTTCGTTGTAATAAGCAAAGCACTCGTAGGCAAGTGCCACGGCTTCCTCAAAACCGATCTTATTGTCTAAAGCTTTTTGTGCTTTAATTGCGGCGGCATCAGCTTCTAGAATGCCAGCTTCTTCATCCTCGCGGTAGACGGACACGTCTAAATTTGCCATTAAGTTAGCTAATTTTTGACTGTGTTCGGTATAAGCATAGCTAGACACCAAATTTCCTTGAGCATCATACAGTTGTGCCTCATCACTTTTGTTATTCCAAACAGAGCGTTTGCTACCGAAAGAAAAACCGCCTGACTCTGGATGAACTTCGTTTGTATAAACTTTGAACTTGACTCCTTTACCTAGTTTTGTGCCTGGGGGAAACGTAAAGTCTTGGTTACGACTAACGGCGTGAATTTTCCAGTCCGAAATATCTATTTCCACTAACCCATCATTGGTAATAGCGATATATTCATCAGCTTCGGTAGCTTTAACAGTTCCATCCGAAAAAATTCGGGAAATTCTTACCCGTGTTGAAGCCTTTGCCAAATCGAAGATTGCATACAACCCTTCTCCATCGTGAGAAACCAAAATTTGATTAGCTGATTCTTCAGGTTGGAAATCCATAATCGAAGTGCCATTGACTTGATACAGAGATTTAATTCCTGCAAAAATCGGATGGTTGCTATTAATGGGTTGATTGCCAGAAATCCCGTTATAACGATTGTTGTACTGTAAACCAAAAGGTAAAAGAGACCAGTTCCAGCCAATCCCTCCTCCTTCGTTATCTTTTTCACTCTGAGGGGTATCGCAATCAGGCATTATGCAAATGCTGATTCCGCTCTTTACCGCATTCATCAACAGATCTTCAGGAAAATCAATAGACAGAGATGTAAAAATGACATCGACATTTTCGAGTTCATTATATTCTGTATTCCAGGTATGACCTGCTTGAGCGATCGCTTCTATCAACGTTGAATAAGATGAATCATCCTCTTCGCTGTAGAAATAAAACTTGCTCGGACGACCGCCCGTAAACCAGTTCGCTAGATTTTGTACAAAAGTTGCGGTATCTGGAGATTTTTCAAATCCAGTATTACTGAAAGTTGAACCAGAATTGACAACAAATATTTTACCGAATTTCTTGTCCATTTGATTAGCGCCTAATTGAGGTAAATAACAAAGCTGTTGATTTTTTTGAGAAGTCTAATGAGCTTCTAGGAAAGGGGGGAGATGAGAGCGATCGCATCCATCATCAAATGCGATCGCCTCAACCTTGTGTTAGTAATTGTTACAAGATAAAGTCTGGATGAATTGGCAGGAAATTGGTATTAGCTCACGCCGTAGTTGTAGGGTGCTTTTGTACCCGAACGATCGATAATCACCCAATACAGACCGCTCATTTCCTGAAGTTCCAACAAAAAGATCCAGTTATTATCAACTTTTTCACCATTTTCTGGTGGATACTGGCTCTTGGCTGTTTGCAATGTCAGAGTAGAGGTGGATTGATTCAGATAAGAACGCAACACTTTTGTTGCTGCTGCTTTATCTGCTCCCTGTGGTAAACCATAAGCACCTGGATCGTTGAGCATTTGAGCCAATGGGCTTTCAATCTCGGTATCATCTTCTAAGAAACTTTGAATTGCTAGTTTCAGGGCATCAACGAAAGTGACCTTACTTCCCATTGCGCTCTGTTTATTAATTGCTGATGGGCTGACTTTTACTGTTAGTTGAGGTACACCTAATTCTGCTTTGATGCCAGGAATACTGCTCGCACCATAGGCTAAAGTTGCAACTTGATTGCCTTGGGCATCAAATAGTTTGGCTTCGTCGCCTTTATCGCTCCAAATACCCGATCCACTACCAAAACTAAAACCGCCTGTTTCTGGGTGAACTTCGTTAGTATAAACTCGGAAACTTTTGCCTGCTTCTAACTTGGTTCCGGAGGGGAAAGTAAAGGCTTGTCTCTTACTCAAACCAGAGGAAATTTTCCAACCGGATAGATCGACGGTTGCTGTACCTTTGTTGACAATCTCAACATATTCATCAGATTGAGTGCGCTTGACTTTACCTTTGTAGGAGATGTCTGCGATCGCAATTTCTCCAATTGCCGTTCCCGTCTTTTCCTCTTCTACAAACTTCTCAACTACCTCTTCAGGATCGCCCTCTTCAGTTGTTGTCGGTTGCGGTGTGGCGGGTTGCTGAACGGGTTGGCAATAAATTCCCAAGCGAACGATCAGGTCTTGCGGGCCACCATGAGTGCCGAAGAAACCAATAATTTCATGCCCTTCAGGGGCTTCTAAAATAAAGGGTTCCGTTTCTGATTGTCCACTTCCGCCACCAAATACGGAAGATTTAATACCTTTATGAGTTTCAAACTGAAGGGTAATGATTTCTTCCTTGGGATATCCGGGTGCTTGCCGTCCCCAAGTTCCTGTTAATTTAGTGAGATAATCTCCTGGTTCTATAGAGACTTCTACCTTTTGACCACCGCCGCTTCCAACTGGGCCAAAACGATAGGTTTCGGTAGGGCTAGAGGTAGTATTCTCGTATTCAACTTCAAAAGTACCGATCGCCCAAGCTGCCATCATTCCGATCTTTTTCAGTCGGGATGCCGTATCTTTTGGTTGGAAGTCAAAATCTTTGCCTGCGATCGCGCCACCTTTTGTCCCAACTTTGACAAACTTGGACGCTTGTTCTGGCTTCTTCTCTTCTGGTGCAGGTGCAGGTTGGATGGGTAATTCTTGTTGCTGCCAAGTTGTGCTGATAATGGTGCCGTTATTCCCTTTGCCAGTTCTGTCAGTAATAGTATTTCCAGAGCATTCATTTAAAGGCCAGTAACCAACCAGTCCAGGCTCATTACCTGTGAGACGATGATTCATTGCGGCTTTAATTTCTTCTGGAGAACGAACCACATTCCACAGCCGGACTTCAGCTATTTTTCCTGGAAAGAAGTATGATTCATCATCATCTTTGAACCTGCCAAGCAACAGGTCATTTTCTGGATTGTAATTAATGTTGGCTCCGGGAATCGCTGCTGTTCCTTTTTCTACACCATCAACATACAGTTTTGCTTCCTTCCCATCATAAGTCCCCGCAATATGATGCCACTGATAAAAGTTAATGGTGTTAGGTGCGGTACGGGTATAGTGAATTTCAGTAGAAATAACTACTACGCCAAAACAGACGGCAGCAGCAGAATAATCGAGGAGTAGACCGTAGCCACTGTTTGTAGTGCCAGTATCGAAAATATTAGAAATAATACCAGCCCAAGGTTTGTGAGACGACACATAAATCCAAGCTTCTATGGTGAGGTTTTTGTCAATTTTAAATTCAGGCTTTTTGCCCAAATTGACATAATCATCGTATCCATCAAACGATAATACGCATTGTTGGTCAGCCATAATTTACTCCTTTGTAAAAGAATGAAAGGTTTTAGTTTGTTAGTTGATGCGGTCGCACTATCTTTTTTGTTCAATTAATTTGATAGCTGATAGCCTCATCTAGCTGTCCCAATATCAATTGCTCAGCACGACTTACCAAGGTAATTGAACAAGCAAATTTGATGAGCGAATCCACTCGCATTCACCACCTGATAATTATTTGCCAAGTATATGAATCTAAATGTGTAGGGTCTCCCTACCTATTGATTTGGGCTAAATGAGTATTAGCTAGCTCCGGTTTAGCAATGTCAGGGTAGAGGTAAGACAGATTGGCTCAAACCAAAGTTATTCGAGTATGCGTGGAATTTGCTCGGGCGATCGCCTGCAAACCATTTGGCAATATTAGTGGCGAAAACAGCCAAGTTACACCGTTAATAGTAACGTTATTCGCCTTACTCATTTTATCTGTAACCGTATTTCCCGACCCTTCATTTAACGATTTTTGGTTCGTCACGATTTTTATTCCTAATTAGTTAATTCCACCTATTAAATTTACTTGATTAAACTCTGGAACTATGAGCATTTCAGGCTATACAAAATAATTTTACATCTACCTATCGCTATCTTTCGGTTGCCATAGGTAAATACAAAGCGCGGTCTCTTATCAAGTTGAGAGCACTTGGTATGAGAAAAACACAGTTATAAAATGCTGAAACTAATAATAACTAAAAAAGTGGTTACGGTAAAGACATTAACAAAAAAAATAGTAATCTTTTAAGTCGGAAAAGTAAGAAGTATAGGAAAAGTAAGAAGTATAGGAAAAGTAAGAAATATAGGAAAAGTAAGAAATATAGGAAAAGTAAGAAAGGTAAGAAACAAACTCGTGGAGAGTTTTAGAATAGCGATCGCCTGCCACCAAGCTAAAATCTTCATTGTGGTCTGCTCCTTCTATCCACAAAAAGCGCTTTGGTTGATTAGCTGCTGCAAAAAGCGCTTGTCCGTGCCAAAAAGGAATTACGCGATCGCTAGTTCCATGTATTACTAAAACCGGACAACGTACCCTTTTAATTTTATCGATATTGGCAAACTTATCAAAAGGTACGATCGCAATTCGAGTAACCACCCGAAACGCACTAACAAACGTACTTTCCAAAATTAAACCCCCCACTGCTTTGCGAGAAGCCAAATCCACCGATGGGCCGCCACCAACCGATCGCCCGTAAACTATAATCCTCTCAGGCGAAACTTTTAACTTAGTTATCAAATAATTGTAAGCAGCATCGATATCTTTATAAACATTACTTTCTGTAGGCGTTCCCTGACTCGTACCGTATCCGCGATAATCGTAGGCAAATACAGAAAATCCCAAGTCTCGCAATCTTTGCAGTATTGGCAACATATCTCCCAAATCTTCCGCGTTACCGTGACTGTACAAAATAGTAAAACTTCCTTTAGGATTAGGCAGGTGAATTGCCGAAATTTTCACCCCATCAGTAGCTGTCAGCTTGAGAATATCTTTGCTGTCTTCATAGGTAGATGGTTGCGGCTTAAATATCATCCAATCGGTAAAGAAATAACCGTAAATGCACAAACAAGCGTAAATAAATATAACAGAGCGGATCAGCCGTTTAACCGAAAAATCACCGACTAACAAGCGTCTGAGTTTTGTCCTCACCGCAAATGTACCCTCTATGACGCCACCTTCTTTAACTCACCCTTCTTGTGCAACATCTTCATATTAAAATAAACTGCTTGGGTTTTGCATTAAAAACCTATTAATAGGGTGGTAAAAAGGTTAAAGGTAAAAGGTGAAGGGAACAATTCCATCCTTTCCACCTTCACCTTTTCCCCAAAACTCAAGCAGTATTGCCACGTTTCTGAGGCTCGTGAATTTAGAAACTAAAGGTAGTCCTAACAACTGGCACGTAAGTTGTTGGATTAGCCTTAAAACCTTCAGGATTAAAAATCACAAACAAGCCAGGAGTAATACTAATATTATCCGAGACTTTAAAGTTGACATATCCCTCCAGTTGATAAGGGGTAGCTGTTTCCGGATTATATGCTCTACCGCCAGCCGAATCACGAGAGAGAGGACTACCAAAAATAATTCCCGCTGAACCTCCCTTAGTAATTAGATCTTTAAAATGAACCCCAACTAACCAACTCATAAAATTAGTGGAGGCATCAACATCTGTCAAGTTACTAAAAATGTACGTGAATGAACCAGCAAGAGTAACAGATGGATTCAACTTAAAAGCAACCGAACTACCGAAAGTATCAAGTGTAATTCCTTGATTAGCAATTGCTACTAAACCAGAACCATTTGCTTTTGCTAATTCATTTGCATCGGGGTTAAATAAAATTGAGCCAATATCAGATGAACTTAGACCCGTTCCCAAAATATTGATCTGGTGATAACTATGAGCGTAATTCAAACCAATATCGATATTTTTGGATGGTTTAATTGTTAGTTGAGTTGCTGCAACATAACTGCCATTAAAAAGACCCGAACCTAAAGGAGTACCGGGAAATCCTTCATTAGTTGGAATATTCGCTTGCACCGATCCATATAATCCGCGCAGATCTAATGCGTTTGAGATATTCCAGATAAATCCCGCCGCTGACGCTAATCCAGTTTGTGAAGTACCTCCAGATACTCGTTGCGCTGCTGGTAGATTGCTAAAACGGGAAATCGATCCTTGTCCTTCTCCTGCAAAAGGTAGAATTGAAGGGAAAGCATCAGTTACTTCTGCATTAGTTCCAGCAAATAAAGTTAACTTGTTAGCGACTGGAAAAATGTAGAGTAATTTATAAAGATGGACGCTATTGTTACCGCCAGTAGTTTCCAGATTGGAAGGATTCACTGTAGGAAATTGCGGTTCGTAAGATAAGCGTACATTACTAGCATTCCCAAACACTACATCGCCATAACCTAATGTTCCAGCAAGGCTACCACCAGTTGTAAAAGAAGGAAATGCTGCACTTGGGCCACCACCAAAATTGTAAGCTTGAAGCCCTGTAATCAGTAAATCTTTGCCCGAAAAACTGGTTAATAGATTGAGTCGAATGCGATTGTTAAAAACGATATTGGCATCTGTGCCTGCCTGAGGTATTTCTCCCGTACCAGCATTCGTATTGTTGATAAATGCCGGATTTCCGCCTGGGTAAGCAGAATAGGCACTCGCTAGGCTAAAAATCGCTTCTCCACTCAACCTAGTGGTAGCTGAAAATTGTTGTGCTTCTAACTTGGCAGTGCGAGTTTCTATAGCATCAATTCGACCTCTGAGTTTTGTTAGTTCATCAGCAAATTCCTGCTGCAATTTTTCGATTGTAGCTAAGTCTTCTTTATCGATCGATTCGGGTTTAGTAGTTCCTATCAATTCAGAGATCCTGCTTAAACAAGCATTTAAACCCGCTGCAAATTCATAACGGGTAATGGCACGATTTCCACGAAAAGTTCTGTCAGGGTAGCCCTCAATGCAACCATAGCGTTCCACCAAAGATTGTAGTGCTTGAAATGCCCAATCGGTTGGGTTTACATCTGATAGTTGCGAAACTGATGTAACTTGGCTGAGTGGATCTTCTGATGAGGCTAATTGAGCTAAAGCAGGAAGAGACTTGAAATGAAAAACACTAAGAACTAAGAAAGGAAAAAAATTTTTTCTGATGCGTTGTAGATAGTAATTCACCTGAATCCTCACACACAAAATATAGTTAATCGGTATAGTAATCCTAAACTGGAGTTGATTTTAGGGCAATAACCTATGATTAAATAATAACTATAGTAATGATTAATTATTCCTTAGTAATTTATTGTTATGCTAATAGCTTCCCATCAAAAGATTAGGGATATTTATTTTTACCTTAATTACCTTTGAGACTTGACAAAATAAGCTGATTGTGCATACTTTTGAATAAAGCGATCGCGATCTCCCTATAAAACAAAATTCAGCGAAATCACTCATACCAAATCAGGGTAAAAAACCCCCTTTTTGCTTTGAGTGGTCAAAACCTTCTACGGGAAGGTTTTGACTAAATTCATTCCCTCAATCATCACGGGGGTAAATAACCCTGATTTGGTATCAAATAGGCTTATGGCTGGAGGTACGATCGCGATGGCAAAGTTGTCCTCACCGCAAATGTACCGTCTGCGATGCCACCTTCCTTAACTCACCGAAAATCGGGTTTGGTAAGAGGTGTGCTCTTTGACTCCTTCCTCTTTTAGGTAGGTGAGGAAAGCACCTCTACTTGTGCAACCCTCCGGTCAACTGAACAAACCACTACAAATAAATTCCAGTAAAGTGAAATGTGGGCAAGTGCGATCGCTTGGAAAAAGATAGTAAACTAAAAAGCTGTTTCTGTCAGCTTGTCAGGACAAAAAGCTGAATCATCCGTATTGGTAACCAGCATCTACCTGTTTGCGACTTCGTGCAACTATCTTATCTGCTTGCGAAGCTACCTAGCTTAATCTTTAGTTGTGTATTGAGGAAGTGAAATGTCTTTAGAATATCCTGATGACCTAAAATACCTCGACAGCCACGAATATGTACGACTGGATGGGGAGATTGCTACGATCGGCATCAGTGCCTTTGCTGTAGATCAATTAGGGGATATCGTATTTCTGGAACTCCCCGATGTGGGAGAAAAGCTAGAAAAGGGAAACGCTTTCGGAACAATTGAATCGGTGAAAGCCGTGGAAGACCTTAATTCTCCCATCACCGGCACCGTTGTAGAACGCAACGATCCGATGGTAGAGTCCCCTGAACTGGTGGGAGAAGATCCTTACGGCGAAGGTTGGTTGCTGAAAGTTCGCATCGACGATCCCAGCGAACTTGATGAAGCTCTATCATCTGACGAGTATCGCATACAGGTAGAAGGGGACTAGTATGAAGGGATGAGGGGGATGGGGAGAGAAATTCAATTGATTTTCAGAATTCTGACTCCTGACTCCTACCTTCAGCCTTCAGCCTTTAGCCTCCTGAATCATCCTCCTAATTGAGGAATTCTTGTTACAAATTAATAAGGACTCAATTTTGGAGATTTAGTTGTGGTCAATTATACCACTCATATACAATCAAGCTCTTTTATGGGGCGGCATATTGGGCCAACGCCTGAGAAAATACAGGAAATGCTGGAATTATTAGGCGTTCCCAATCTCGATACATTGATCGATCGCGCGATACCCCCCGCTATTCGCCTCCAGCAACCGCTACAATTACCAGCACCCCAAAGCGAATATACTGCGATCGCGCAATTAAAAGAAATTGCCTCAAAAAATCAGATATTTCGCTCTTTCATTGGCATGGGTTATTACAATTGCATCACCCCACCAGTGATACTACGCAATATCTTAGAAAATCCTGGTTGGTACACTGCTTACACTCCCTACCAAGCCGAAATTGCTCAAGGAAGATTAGAAGCGTTGCTGAATTTTCAAACAATGGTAATCGACCTCACCGGGTTAGAAATTGCCAACGCTTCCTTATTAGATGAAGCAACCGCCGCCGCCGAAGCCATGACTATGAGTTATGGGATTTCTAAAAATAAAGCCAAAGCTTTCTTTGTTTCTAAAGATTGTCATCCCCAAACTATTGAAGTATTGCAAACTCGCGCTAAACCATTAGACATTGAAATTATTATCGGTGACCATCAAACGTTTGATTTCCAAACCGTAATATTTGGAGCGATTCTTCAATATCCGGCTAGCGACGGTATCATTTACGATTATCGAAATTTTATCGAAAAAGCTCATGAAGTTGGTGCATTAGTAACAGTAGCCGCCGATATTTTAAGCCTGACTCTCCTCACTCCGCCGGGAGAATTCGGCGCTGACTTAGCAGTTGGCAGCACTCAACGCTTTGGCGTTCCCTTGGGATACGGTGGCCCTCACGCCGCTTATCTCGCCACCAAAGAAGAATATAAAAGACAAGTGCCAGGGCGAATTGTCGGCGTATCGAAAGATTCTAATGGTAAGCCAGCTTTGCGTTTAGCTTTGCAAACTCGCGAACAACATATCCGCCGAGAAAAAGCAACTAGCAATATCTGTACTGCCCAAGTTTTGCTAGCGGTAATTGCTTCTATGTATGCAGTTTATCACGGCCCGCAAGGACTGAAAGAAATTGCTGAAAATATCCATAAACTAACAGTTATTCTAGCAGAAGGGCTGAAGCGTTTAGGGTACAAAATTAGCTCCGATAATTACTTCGATACTTTGCGAGTAGAATTGGGATCGCATAGTTTAGACGAAATCATCCAAACCGCTGAATCTCGTCAAATTAATCTGCGGAAATTGGATAAAAATACGATCGGAATTTCCCTGGATGAAACAACTACAATTAAGGATCTAATCGAATTATGGCAAGTCTTTGCTGGTAAAAAAGAGTTGTCATTTACTATTGATGAAATTGCTGCTGATTCATCATTCCCAGAATCATTTAACCGCCAAAGTAGCTATTTAACTCATCCTGTCTTTAACAGCTACCATTCCGAAACAGAACTACTGCGATATTTGCATCGATTGGAATCAAAAGATTTATCTTTAACTACATCGATGATTCCTTTGGGTTCTTGTACGATGAAACTGAATGCAACGGCGGAAATGATCCCAGTAACTTGGCCGGAATTTGGGAATATTCATCCCTTTGCACCTGCATCCCAAACGCGCGGTTATCAAGTTTTATTCCAGCAATTAGAAGCATGGTTGGCAGAAATTACTGGTTTTGCGGGAATTTCTTTGCAACCAAATGCGGGATCGCAAGGGGAATATGCTGGTTTATTGGTAATTCGCCAATATCATGAAAGTCGGGGAGACACTCATCGCAATATTTGTTTGATTCCCGAATCTGCACATGGAACTAATCCCGCTAGTGCGGTAATGTGTGGTTTTAAAGTTGTTCCCGTTGCTTGTGATAAACAGGGAAATATCGATCTTAATGACCTGAAAAATAAGGCAGAAAAATACAGCAAGGAACTGGCGGCTTTGATGGTGACTTATCCATCAACTCACGGGGTTTTTGAGGAAGAAATTAAGGAAATTTGTGCGATTATTCATGAGAATGGCGGCCAAGTTTATATGGATGGGGCGAATATGAACGCCCAAGTAGGTTTGTGCAGTCCGGGTGATATCGGCGCTGATGTTTGTCATTTGAATCTGCACAAAACTTTCTGTATTCCTCACGGTGGTGGTGGCCCGGGTATGGGGCCGATCGGGGTTGCCCAGCACTTGGTGCCGTTTTTACCCGGTCATTCGGTGGTGCAATTGGGAGATAAGGGAAGCATTGGGGCGGTTTCTGCTGCACCTTGGGGTAGTGCTAGCATTTTGGTGATTTCTTGGATGTATATTGCGATGATGGGTGCCCAAGGGTTGACCCACGCAACGAAGGTGGCAATTTTGAATGCTAATTATATTGCCCATCGGTTAGAAAGTTTCTATCCGGTGTTGTATCGAGGAACGCATGGTTTTGTCGCCCATGAGTGTATTTTGGATTTGCGATCGCTGAAAAAATCTGCCCAAATTGAAGTAGAAGATATCGCCAAACGCTTGATGGATTACGGTTTCCACGCACCTACCGTATCTTGGCCGGTCGCGGGTACGATTATGGTGGAACCAACGGAAAGCGAATCGAAAGAAGAGTTAGATCGTTTTTGCGATGCGATGATTTCGATTCGCCGGGAGGTTGAGGAAATCGAACAAGGTAAGGCAAATCCGGAAGATAACGTGCTGAAAAATGCACCCCACACCGCAGAAAGTTTGATTTCTTCCGATTGGAATCATGCTTATTCTCGCGAACAAGCTGCTTATCCCGCACCTTGGACTCGCGAACATAAATTTTGGCCGGCGGTGGGACGAATTGACAATGCGTTTGGCGATCGTAATTTCGTTTGTTCTTGTCTCCCGATGGAAGCTTATGCAGAAACCTAAGTTCATAGTGAAAAGTTCCGTCCTTCTTCCCGTTTAAGGATTAAGGACTAAAGTCCTTACTACGAACCAAGTATAAAAAAAGCGATCGCATTTTGCGATCGCTTTCTTGTCCCTGAGACCCTATGGATTTGAAAAGTAAAGTTGTTGACTAACGAAGAGTTAACTAGTGTAGGGTGACTACTGGAAAAAGGTTAAAAGTTGACTGTACAAGCAATATTCCTTCAGCCTTCAGCCTTTATCCTTCAGCCTTCTTCCACTAGCATCTACCAGCTAACTGCTTTGATTCTGCTTCTAACATCTGCACCAAATTGCGATCGCCTTGGTTTTTTGCCACTGCCAAGCGATATTCCAAGCGGCGGCGGATATTAGCTAAGTGAGTTTTTTCGATCGGACTGCAAGCTTTGGGATGAATTTCACAAGTTGGCCCAACTCGATCCGGGACTTCTGCTGAGGGTGCGGCAAAACAAGCTTCTGCATTTGCACGGGGATTATTGCAGTAGCTAACACCACGATATTTCAACTGAGGTGTAAGTTGTTGGGGTACGGGAATATGCCTGGGATACCGTTGTGTCCAAGCTTGACCCCGATATTGACCGCCAACCTCTCCTTCCATCATGTCAATAGTAGGTAAATCGTTCTGGTAATTGATGCCGCGATAACTGAGTTTCATAAAATTGGGTCTCCCATCGAGTTATGTCAACTTGTTTTGATAAAAATTTCGATCCCCGTGGGGATCGCTCTATTAATTATTAAGGTAGCGTCTTATGAGCCTGGTTGGTTGTGATCCCAGGCACAAAATTAGAAAATTTTTGTAAATTTCTGTATCTTAGACTACTTTTTTATACAAAGCTGCTTAAAAGTCAACGGACTATGACAAATTCATCTACCGACGGGTAGAAGAGGGGCGAAGGGCGAGGGAAAAAGGGGAAAGGGGAAATTGCAACCATTCCCAGCGATACGGGCATAGCCTCCAAAGAATTGCATTATTGTGTAATTCACAAGTCGCTTTTGTACCGAATTATGGGACAAAAATAGTGAAACAGAAACAAAAAATTTCTCTGTTCGATGAGTCAACTGTACTGCATCTACATAGAATAGGCTGTAATTATGGGTTTACAATAGTTAAAAACTCGACTGCTAGTAGTAGATTTTCTAACTCGCGTGCTAACACTGGGATAAAGCTAAGAACAACAAGATAAGAAATGCCGCAATTCTTCAATTATTTCACTTCTCCCCGAGGCAACTCTAGCATTTGATTACCCTTTACTTGTGAAAAAACTCGGTAATTTTCCCAACTCGGAACTGATTGATTACTTCCGTTTACCTGACTCATCTTAATCAAGTTATACTCTACATCTTCCGTATAAATAGTAAAAGCAATATTAAAAATGTCGATAAAGTTAATTACCCATTTACACTCTTCTTCTGGCAAATCTTCATAATATCTAATCAAATTAGCTATACAAGTTTCCAAGTGTAAGCGCGACGGCTGACATATCAATACCACTTTGAGTAGTAAAATAACTAAAGCTAAAGGAGTTTGTTGAAAAATAAATAAAAGAAAAATTTCCGCAGGAGATTGTTTATTTTCCGTGGTAAAATACTCTATCAGGTGTTGGCAGGTCTTTAATAACAACAGCTTAGTTACTGGTTCATCATTATAGCAATCGTACAGATTATTTAGTTTTTCATCTAGTTTCGCCCTCAACAAAATTGCCAAATCTTTATTGTCCAAAGAAAAAATTAAATAATTTTTGAGACTCTCTTTAAAATCAGCATAGTTCAAATGTTGCGTTTGTTCCCCAAAAATATTGGCAAGATTCACGTAATTAAACTGCCCTCTTTTCGCTAAAATCAGTTTAATTAAATTAATTACATCATCTCCTAAACTAGTAGGATTATTTAGTTGTTGCTCTTTTAATGTAGGAGAACTAGCGCGAGCCGTGTACATTGCTAAGTCAAATTTAAACTTCTGTTTTAGTTCTTTGGATCTTGTTCTGGCTGCTTTTCTTTGCTCAACAGGGTTAGTAGTATCAGTATATTGATTGACTAGCAAATAAGAAGAATATCGATAACTCCAATGAATATTCTCTCCAATTTCATGCCTTAAAGAATAGATTTTTAGTTCTTCGTAATCTTTACTATTTAAAAAAATATTCAACCATTTTCTCAAACGAGCAATTTTTACAAAAGGTGTTTTTTGATTAATTACCGGGTCATTAAATAAATCAATTAATTCTCGAATGGCTTGATAATCTCGTGACACCTCCCAGTTATTAACCAAAATATAGCAACATCGTTTGAGAGTATTCCTAAACTCAGTTCCATTATTTGCCTCAACAAGTTTGTGAATGGCTTGTGAAGGTGCGGAACTAACATTCTCGACCAAATTAATAAACAAATCTTTAAATAGCGCTAAAACAAAAGATGGATGTTTTCTTTTAACAAGATCCAACAAGAGAGTATAAATTGTTTTCTGGGAATCGTTAACAACGCGGCGGATTTGCGTATTTAGTTCACACGAGGCTTCCGTTAGCGGTTCATCTAGCAAAGCACCCATAGTGGTTTCACGTTTTCTATCCTTCATTACTGTCATAGCACTTTTGCATCCTGAAATAAAAGATGGTTTACCCGCAGGTTAGGAGGATAGCTTTCACTGTTTTTACGCGAAGCTACGTAAGTATAACACTTAGGCGCTAATTGAACAGTCTCAGCAGAAGCTGTTAAAAACGGTATTTTCTGCTTAATAAGCCAAAAAGAGAGATTTTCGAGAATAGAAACTGAGTTTAACAGCTACAGACTTCTCTAAACCCGCTTTAGTTCCAGACTAAGCTAACCCAACCAAACCATAATGTTTCTTTTTGCCCTTTTATTCTGTGAAGTTTCTACTTTGCAATAGCGCTTGTTTGCAATTAAGAATAGAAAAACATCAAAATTAAGAGCTATTTAACTTACTAGTGATAGACATTGTAGGGAGATGACAAAGTAGATGCGTCAAGCATCTATCAAAAAAAGTACGCTCTAACCCTAGAACTAAAAGTAATACTCATATAAAAGGATTATAGAAAAATCGGTAAGATTTCAAATCGCTCAAAAGGGTGATTGTCTATCTATTTGAGCTTTTAGATAACAAATTATTATATTTATTTAATTGATAACAATAATTAAAGTTGCCTTTGAAAAATATTCGATCGCAGAATTTACTTGTGTTTTGCAGTCCCGTGAAGTACGCGAAATAAAGTCGGTTTCTGCGTACCTCACTGGGCTGCATCAAGGGAGAGGGAATGAACGGAAGTTCATTTTGCTACTTCTAGTTGATCCGCTCGCAGCCACATATTGGGAGTTGGCACTAAACCAAATTTAACAAGTGCGTAATCTCCTCGCAAGTCTACCACTTCTCCTTTACTATCAAACAAATAAGGGGGAAAGCGGGTATCGCTTGCCTTTGCTTCTAGACTATTCTGCAACTTCTCGCGAACAGCGTAAACCAAATCACCCTTTTTAAGTGCCATAATTTTCTCTGGATTTTCTGCTGATGTCTTTTCTCAAAATTATCGACTACTACGAGAAATTGTGACAACATTTTTGGGAAGGATGAAGGATAAAGGATGAAGTATGAAGTATAAAATTGTCCTCGCGTTCCGGCGTCTCGCCATCTCCTATACCAATTCACCTTAACCGTGTCATTTATCTTTCCCCCTGCCCCCTGCCAAAATTAAAAGTGACAGCGTTTAAGTGAAGTGGTACTATTTCTCCGATTCCTTTCCCTACTTCTGGCATTGCGGGCAAAAGTGGCTCGATCGCCCTGCCAATTTTAGTCGTTGCAGGGGGGTAGAGCAGACTCGGCAAGGTTCGCCAGTCCGATGATAAACCCAAGCGACACCGCCATAGTTACCATTTACCCCTTGAACGTTCAAAAAGTTGCTAAAGGTAGTTCCTCCGGCGTTTATGGCCGTTTTCAATACTTGTACGATCGCATCGTGCAAGCGCTCAATTTGCTTTTTGTTTAATTCAGTACATAAAGTAGTTGGTGATACGCCGCTCAAAAACAAAGCTTCATCGGCATAGATATTACCCAATCCTGCCACTAACTCCTGATCCAACAAAGCAGTTTTAATCGCAGTGCGACGATTTTTAAGTTTTTCAGTTAGAGATGCGATCGTAAACTCAGGTGAAAAAGGTTCTGGGCCAAGTTTTTTCAGTCCCGTAATAATATCTTCTGGTTGTTCGGAAGGCGGTACCCACCACATCTTACCGAAAGTGCGCTGATCCACGAAACGCAATTCCCAACCTTCGGCAAAAAACAATCTGACTCTGGCGTGTTTCTGTAACGGTTCATTCCGATTCAACCACAATAATTGACCGGTCATTCGCAAATGAACGCCTAGCCAGCCAGCGGGATGGGTGAGAGGATGGGGGGATGGGGGGATGGGGTGAAAATTCGTTGGCTCTACCGCTCTACGGCTTTCCCCTACTTCTCTAGTCAATTCTGCCAACAAATACTTACCGCGTCGATGCCACTTGATAATGGTGACGCCTTTTAGTGCGACGAGAAAATCGATCGCAGAAATGGGGTGAGAAATCGTGCGTGGTAGCAACACTTCCCCACCCTCAATAACATAATTCAAGGTAACTCTTTCGAGTCCTTGTCTAACTGTCTCTACTTCTGGGAGTTCCGGCACAACTTAACGTGAATCAGTTCCTTGATTGGGGGAGCCTTCTACAACAGCACTGCCTTCTCCAGACTCTGCTTTAGCACCTGGTTTGGCATTGCTTTTAGCACCTTGACCTGTTTTGCGGGTACCTGCTTCGACAGGAGTAGAGCCACTCTTGTTAGCTTTAGCTCCTACTTTTGGCCCTTGCACTTCTAGTACTTCATCCAAGGAAAAGTTGTTGGTATTTACACCAGCGTAGTTTACCCTCTCAAAGCGAACGATCACGGGGTATTTGATCCCGCTTTGATCTACAGAAGCAACAGTTCCCACATCTTGAAACCAGTAGGATTCTTTGCGGAGGATTCTTACCGTTGAACCACGTTGAATTGGCATGATTGCTTTTCCTTTCGTAGATTAATTACCTACCCATAGAGTAGTTGTTTTTCAGAGTACTACTCGACAGGGGCGATCTGTTAGGGTTGTTTTTTTAAGTTTTATTGCTATTCTGACCAGCGCAGTCGCACGAAATGGGCAGGACGCCCCCAGAAATCGTGCGTGAAGCTGATATCAGCGATCTCCAGATTAAATGGAATCGCCGTGGTGATGTATTTTTGAGCTAAAGTACCCAAATCTGGGGCTAAATGGGTGGCAGCGCTGGTGGCCAAGCCGAGCGCGATCAGTTGTTCTAAAGGCCCTTTTGGTAGCACCAGATGAACCCCTAAGGCAACTCCCGCCGTCACTAACATTCCCACCGATAAATTAGTCCCGCAGCGGGGATGTACTGCCAAATTCCATTCTCCACTGGTAATTCGCTGCAACGCTGTACGCACCGCTCGCTGTAGGCTGGCGGTGTTGACGTTCCCGTAAATATAAAATCCTCTCTCGGTAGACATTCCCCCCAACATTTGATTATCTGCTCTTTCCGTAGTAGAAGCAGAAGCCAACTCGCTTAAGACCCAAACGGTAGCGTGTTCTAAAGCGTGTACCTGTCGTACCATTAAAAGTTCTTTTAAACCGGGAATAAAAGAAAATTGATTAAGTAAATCCGTATCCTGCCTGGGATGGGGTGCAGTCCAATCCAAGCCAAAAAAGTCAAAGGGAATTTGACTGGAAGCAGAGGTTGTCATGTCAGCAAAAATCCGCCAAGCGGAAAAACAACGCCATTTTTCTTCAACTCTATCGTTGATATCCGCCAGGTGGTGCAAATTTTTGTACGTAAAAGTTTAAGAAATTACTTCATCTTTGGGAGTTGGGAGAGTACAACAATTGACTTCATCTATACAAACTTTGCCCCATTGCAGCGCCCAACGCACTAGAGCCACTCGGTTATCGGTGGCTGTTTTCGTCAAAATGTTACTAATGTGGTTATCAACGGTGCGTTTGCTAATTTCCAGCTTCTCGGCAATCTTTTCGTTGGTTAAGCCAGAGGCTACCAACTCAATGATTTGCAGTTCTCTCTCGGAAAGGGACGCAGGGGCTCCAGATGTGCCACCAGCCATAATGGATTCCTATACCCTGTAAAAGTACCTATTACAATTTTAGGATACTCCACATTGCCCTAATACCAATACCCATAAAGGAATGCAACTGTGAGTCATATCCGTGTTCTCTGTCTTGGTGAAATCCTCTTTGACTGTCTAGCGGATCAACCCGGACGCCGACTAGAAGAAGTAGAGTCCTGGACTCCTTATCCAGGAGGCGCACCAGCTAATGTTGCCTGCGCTTTGGTGAAGTTGGGAACATCTGCTGGGTTTATCGGTTGTGTCGGTGAGGATGAAACGGGAACTAGTTTGGTGGATCTTCTACAAACTCTGGAAGTGGATGTAACAGGCGTCCAGCGTCATCCCCTGGCACCCACCCGGCAAGTTTACGTGCTGCGTTCCGAATCAGGCGATCGCCATTTCGCTGGTTTTGGAGACTACGACACTACCCAATTTGCCGATACCCGCTTCCCTGCCTCGGAATTACCTGTAAAACTGTTTGAAGAGGCAGATTTTTTGGTTTTAGGAACTCTCGAACTAGCTTATCCGCAAACGCGGGAAGCGATTATGCGAGCTTTGAATTTGGCAGATGATTACTATCTCAAAATTTTGGTCGATGTTAATTGGCGTCCGGTATTTTGGCCTTATCCAGATTTAGCCAGCCACGTCATCAAAGATATTTTAAAGCGAGTTGATTTTATTAAGTTTTCTGAGGAAGAAGCACAATGGTTATTTAATACTACCGACCCGGGCGCGATCGCTTCTAAACTCAATGACTGTGAAGGCATTCTCGTCACTGGCGGGGAACACGGCTGCGCTTACTATTTATCGGAAAATGAAGGGAGAGTGCCTGCTTTTCCTGTGGATGTAGTTGATACTACTGGTGCGGGAGATTGTTTTGTGGCTGGTTTCGTTCACCAGTTGTGCAAATATGGCATTAAATGTTTGAGCGATCCCGCACAAGCTAAACAAATTGTTCGATATGCCAGTGCTGTAGGTGCTTTGACTACTACTAAACCAGGTGCGATCGCTGCTCAACCTACTCCTGCTGAAGTGGAAAAGTTTTTGCGCTTACATCCAGATTTGTCGTTTTAAGCACAAAAACAGCTACCTACAAAGATGTAGGGTGTGCTATGCTCACCCTACTTAGGGAGTGTTTGATTTCCACATGATTCCAGAAATTACGAAAAAACTGTTAGCTGCTAAACAAGAAAAGAGTTTGAGTTTTGCCGATCTGGAAAAACTTTTAGGTCGAGATGAGGTTTGGATCGCGGCTTTAATTTACCGTCAAGCCAGTGCTTCGGAAGCAGAAGCAACTAAACTGATCGATGCTTTGGGACTTGATCCCAGTGATGTTAAAGAACTGATGGAATATCCGGTAAAGGGATTAGGGCCGATCGTGCCTACCGATCCTTTAATTTATCGTTTTTACGAAATTATGCAAGTTTACGGAATGCCTCTTAAAGAGGTGATTCACGAAAAATTCGGTGATGGCATTATGAGTGCGATCGACTTTACTTTGGATGTGGAGAAAGAGGAAGATCCGAAAGGCGATCGAGTAAAAGTTATTATGAATGGCAAGTTTTTGCCTTACAAAAAGTGGTAAATCAAGGGCTAGCTCGTTCCCAGGTTCCACCTGGGAATGCTGTTTTAGAGGCTCTGCCTCTGGTAGATGAGGGAGGCAGAGCCTCTATCTAGAATTGTGTTACCAGGCCAGAGCCTGGTAACAAGCCGAAGGAATAAGTTTTTCAGCCTTCATCGAACTCACGTTAATTTACGTTCACATTGATCTCCGGTGAACCTAAAGGATGAGTTTGGGCATCAAAGAAAATTAAGTTTTTTGGATTTATCGAGCCAGACAATTTTTTTTGCAGTTCTGCTTTGCGGCATTTAATATCTTCAGGAGGAGTTTGTCCTCTAATAGAAATAGCAATTTTGCCAGGTTTCGCTTTGCGTATAGCATCCAAAATATGTTGGTCACTCTCTCCCAAACCATGACCAAATATAACAAGCGAGCCTTTGTGTTTTGCAAATTCACCATAAGCAAATGAAAGATAATCAGAACTCTTTATAGTGCTTAATTTATCTTCTGCGTTACCTTCTGCAACAAATAAAGGAACTGTTTCTTCACCATTTAGTGGAGTCCCGAATAAATCTAAAAGGTTTCTACCATTTTCTTGTTTACGTTTAATTGTCCCTCCTGAAAGCTTTTTGTAAAGATGGAGTCCTCCGTGAAGGTAAAAGACTTTTGTTCGTTTCTCGTCAACACTTGTATCAGCGATGTCAAACAATAAATTATTATTTGCTATTTTAAAGAAATAATCTTTAAGTTTTACTTTTTTATGATCATCTATATTAACAGCCCAATAAATTAGTAAGTCGTAGTTAGTAGTATAGACAAACTTATACTTTAGAAGTTCTTTTCGTATTTTGGGTAATATATTTTTATTTTCAATATTCTGCCAACGAATATGAACTTGTTTAACAGCTTCTACCAAAGCTAATTGGATACTTTTGTAAGGCTCTTCAATAACTGAGTAATCCTGCCTTAATAAACGATTCACCATCTTAGCCGTCGCAAGAGCAGCCAGAACTCCTTCAAAATTTTCAGTTTTCATTGATTTAAAGAGAGCTTGGTTTTCTTCTGATAAAGGATGTTCTATACCATGACAAGCTTTTTTATAAAGTGATGAGTAATTAAACTTTTCCCAAACCGCACAGCTAGAACCGTTTCCGAGTAAAATACCGCCAGAATGAAACTGATCTTTTATGTCTGACCATAACTGAAGTGATTCATCAATTGCTATTGCCATCTGCCTTTAATCTCCGTTGTTTTTTATTGGTTAATCCAATTATAGTAATTTTTACCATAATTGGATGGCAGATATAGCAATTGTTCTAGCCAGGGGCGAATCGCTGAAAGTTTTTAGGTGGGTGGGCAATGCCCACCCATCGGTTTTAACTTAAAAACTCCCTTGGATCTGTCACATATCCAGTCAGCGCTGAAGCTGCGGCGGTATAGGGAGAAGCTAGATAAATTTGCGCTTCTTTATTTCCCATCCGACCGGGGAAGTTACGATTGGTGGTGGAAACGCAAACTTCTGGTTCGTTCAAGCGCCCGAAAGTATCTTTTGGCCCACCTAAACAAGCGGCGCAGGAAGGTGCAGCAGGTTCGATACAACCAGCATCTAATAAAATCTCAGAGAGAGTTTGTCCTTCATGCTTGATGGTAAATAAGTCTTCGTAGACTTTCTGAGTGGCGGGAACTATATAAGTGGGAACCTTGACTTTGCGACCTTTCAGAATTTGGGCGGCGTGGAGAAAATCAGAGGTTTTCCCACCAGTGCAAGAACCGATGTAAACTCGATCGATCTTCACATCACGGCACTCTCTTGCTAATGCTTTGTTATCGGGGGAGTGCGGTTTAGCGACGACAGGTTCGAGTTTGCTAACATCGTAACGGTGTTGGCTGTAGAATTTGGCGTCACTGTCGGTGTAAACTGCCTCGAATGGCTTATGTGTACGGGCGCGAACATAATCAAAGGTAGTTTGGTCAGCTGCCACCGTACCATTTTTGCCACCAGCTTCGATCGCCATATTGCAAAGCGTCATCCGTTCTTCCATCGACATGGCTTCCACGGTGCTGCCCGCAAATTCCATTGTCCGATAGTTAGCACCGGCTACGCTGATATCGCCGATAATTTGCAAAATTAAATCTTTTGCCAACAAGTAATTGGGCATTTCCCCATCCAGGATAAACTGCATGGTGGCTGGCACTTTAATCAGCAGCTTACCAGTTCCCAAGATGAAGGCGGCGTCAGTGTTGCCGATCCCGGTAGCGAACTGACCGAAAGCACCCGCGTTACAGGTGTGGGAGTCAGTGCCGAAAAGCACTTCGCCCGGTCGAGTGTGTCCTTCTTGGGCGAGGGCGATATGGCAAACGCCTTTGTAATCAGGGTTGGCTTTAAAGTTACCGCGATCGGTTATATCGTAGAAATATTTGATACCTTGCTCTTTAGCAAAATCCCGCAAAATATCTACGTTGCGGTTAGCCCGTTCGTCGGCAGTAAAAATGTAATGATCCGGTATAAGGACGATTTTTTCGGGGTCCCAAACTTTGGCATCCGCACCAAATTCCCGTTTAAAAACGCCGATCGTTCCCGGGCCGCAAACATCGTGGGTCATCAGTACATCTACATTAACCCAAATGTTTTCTCCCGGTTCGACGACAGACCGACCTGCGGCGCGTGCCAAAATTTTTTCGGTAAGGGTCATCCCCATAATGTGTTCTCCTGGTTTCGATCCAATGCGGGGCGCTTTTTTTATTAGTTCGCTATCAACTATGCTATCTAGCGGTCGTGCCTAAATGTTTTGCTGTTTTTTGGCAATATGTTATGGTATCAGCCGGAAAGCTCGATCCACAATCAGGTTGAGAGTTGCTGTGGTGGGATTTAGGCGATCGCTTAATGTCAGAGGATGATTATTTATCGTTTACGTGAAAATTCGACTTGCTATGAATTTTGGATGATACGCGATCGCATTGTCATCGATCGTTAAATGTGTGCTATGATTACATAGGTGTATTAAATTGCTGGTGTAGCTCAGTGGTAGAGCAGCTGATTTGTAATCAGCCGGTCGCAGGTTCAAATCCCGTCACCAGCTTTCCGAATCAATCCTTATAGAGTAAACGGTTTGTGAAATATCAACTTTTCAGAGCGATCGTTTACATTTAATCGTGCTAATTTATTTGCTACTATATCCAAATTCACAAAAAGAATCATCTCCCTGTTAGCCGAACAGGTTTACTAGATAAATATGAAGTTGCCGGAATATTTATATTAGTTAGTTTTTTACTAATTCACTTTAACAATGTTAGGAATTTTCCTTCCTCCGTCTGCTCGCTTGCCAGAATAGTAAACGAGATAAGTTTTCAGTGAAATGGTTTAATTTATCTAAAATTAATCCAAAAAGATGACCGTCACGACATAGCTTGACGGTGAGATTGTCAAGATGGTTCTTGGTTAACTTCTGGTTCCTCAAGTTCTTGCTTGACTCTCCGAATGGGGAGATTAGCAATCAAAGCAGTAGCGCGTTCGTGACTTTCGATCGCGAATTCCAACCCCTCACCATCCAGTTCTACGTAGCGGGAAACCACTTCGAGGATTTCCTTTCGCATTGCTTCTAATACTTCCGGAGGAAGTCCGGCGCGATCGTGGGCGATCACCAATTTTAGCCGTCGCTTAACGTCTTCTCGGCTGTTAGTAACCGTTGTCCAAGGAAAAAGTTTTTCTAAAAGTTCGTTAATCATGGTAGACCAGATAATTAATAAATAAAAATGAAAAATTAAAAATGAAAGATAAAAAATTTCATTTTTAATTTTTACCACTTCCCGCTTCAGACGATCGATTTTAAATCATCTGATAAGTTTTGTTTCCCTTTGGTTGCTTCTTAAATGAAAGCGAGTAACTACCGAGGTTTACCACCGAAAAAGCGGCGAACGCGAGAGAAGAAACCATCGGAAGGAGCATCTAAATTAATCAAAGGAACCTTTTCTCCTTCCAAGCGACGAGCAATATTATTGTATGCGGTGGCGGCTTGGGAAGAAGTTCCTCCTAATACCAAAGGTTCTCCACGGTTGGTAGAAACAATCACTTTTTCATCATCGGGAATTACGCCAACTATTGGAATAGCGAGAATTTCTTGTACGTCTTGTACCGACATCATATCGTTAGCCTGCACCATTGCCGGTCTGATCCGGTTAACTACTAACTGAATCCGTTTGATACTATGAGCTTCTAATAAACCAATTACGCGGTCAGCATCCCGAACGGCGGCAATTTCTGGAGTAGTGACGATGATCGCTTCTTTGGCACCTGCGATCGCATTTCTAAAACCCATCTCAATTCCCGCCGGACTATCAATCAAAACATATTGATAAGTTTTTGCCAACTCAGCCACCAAAAGCCTCATTTGATCGGGATTTACAGCTTCTTTCGTGCGATTTTGGGCAGCTGGTAGCAGCACTAATTTGGGTTGTCGCTTATCTCTCACTAAAGCTTTTTCTAGAGAACATTCACCCGCCAGCACATCTACCGCCGTGTAAACGATGCGATTTTCTAAACCTAACAATAGGTCGAGATTTCGCAAACCAAAATCAGCATCCACTACGGCAACTTGATGACCGCGAGAGGCTAGAGCCATTCCAATATTAGCGGTTGAAGTGGTTTTTCCCACCCCTCCTTTACCAGAAGTGATTACAATAACGCGACTCATAACTATTGTGGATTCGGTGATTGGTAATTAGTCAAATTTGGTAATTGATGATAATCGATCGGGAAAATGATTTCCCAGTTCTTTTTCATACTTTGTCCGTTTAGGTAGTGAAAGTTAATGCTTTTCCTCCTGTTTTCTTTTTCCTTTTCATTCTTAACAATACCCGTGTCAACGGAAGTAATATCGCCAGTACCCAGTCTTTACTTTCCTTGCCAATTGGGTCTGGTAAAACCAGCTGCTTTGGCAATGCGAATACCTTGGGGAGTAACGTAAGCCACCTCCGGATGAAATTCAGCAGGCTGCTTTTCCGGTGACCTAGCTACACTATCGGCTATTCGCAGCTGAGTGGGTTCCATCTGGAGAGCCATAATTAAGCTTTGGGGATTACCTTTCGCACCCGCATGAACTAAACCGCGCAGACGACCCCAAACTAGAATATCGCCATCAGCAATTACCGAACTACCAGGATTAACGTCTCCCAAGATTATCACAGTACCCGGATGACGAATTTCTACCCCAGAACGTAAGGTAGTTTCCAGGTAGAGGGGTTCCAGCATTGCTTGTACTGTTTCCGGAGCGGGCTGACTATTGAGAAAGGCTCTGGCAGCTGATTTTTGTTCCACCGAATAACCCGCCGCCGCCGCCGCTACCGCAGTTTGACGGCGACTGGTGGCAACTCCTTGTAACTGAAGTTGAGATTCTGCCAGCGCATCGGCAATTTCTTGTAATTGTCGTCCGTCTAAGAGTCTATCTTGGGCGATCAGATGTACGGGCGTGTTTGGTAGCCAAAAACGTTCCCCAGCATTCAAGCGCTGTTTCAGTTGCAGCCAAATATCGGGCCAAGGGAGGGCAGCAACGGAAGCATCCGACAAATTAGCCGTTTCTGATGGCAAGATTAACAACAGCCGCCCCTCTTGGCTTTTCAAGTGAACTTGTAAAGGCAAAACTGATGGTAGGGGAGTTTCTGAAATCGTCTCTACTGATAAAGGAGTTGGCGTTGGCGCAGATGGAGGCGTACTTTCCTTGGGTGTCTCTTTGGGTGTCTCTACTGACAGGGATGTCGGAGTAGTTTGGGGTATAACTTTCACAAAGTAAGAATTAGAAGAATCAACATTCATGCAGAATAGGCGCAGTTAGGCTGAGAACAGATTAACAACTATATTAATAGTCGTGACATAACTCAAGAGCGATCGTATTTCAAGATAGGTTTTCCATTCGCTACGGAAACCGCCAGGAAATATAGTAATATCACTTGACTTAAGCGCGATCGCATTGATGATTTTGGCAAGGGGCAGGGGGCTACTCGGGCAGGGGGAAAGATTTGTGACACCAAAGCAAGTGAATCGGTAAAAGAACTACAGCACAAATATGACAGCATTTTAATTGCATATTTAGGTTAATCAAATTTTCCGCCAAGAGCGTGAGATTCCAGCTGATTGCAAACTAGTCTTGTTATTTGCAAAAACTGCCGCAAAATTGGTGTTTCCTCTCCATCTCGCCACGCTAGCGCCACTTCTACTAAGGGTGTTTCTTCCTCGAAACAGCGATAAACTACCCCGGACCTTTGAAGATTTTGCAAACAAGACGGGATGATGGCAATTCCCATTCCAGCAGATACTAAACCGATCATCGTCTGCATTTGAATGGCTTGTTGTCCGATTTTCGGCGTGAAATTTGCTTGCTGGCAGAGAGTTAGAATGCGATCGTACAATCCTAACCCCTTTTGACGGGGAAACAACACAAAAGACTCCTCTACCAACTGACTTATCTTTACCTTTTTTTGTAAAGTTAACCGATGACCTTCAGGTAATGCAACGATCAAAGGCTGTTGCTGAACGCACTCACAAGCAAGATTATCATCTCCTAAAGGGGGATGAACGAATCCCACTTCAATGCGATTCTCTCTTAACGCCTGCTCTTGCTCTATGGTAGTTAACTCGATCAACACCAATTCGACATCGGGAAATCGTTCTCGAAACTGACGCAGAATCACGGGTAGCACGTCATAAGTCACGGAACTGATAAATCCCACCCGCAACTGTCCTGCTTCCCCTCGTCCTACCCGTCGAGTGACTTGTATCGCTTGTTCCAATTGCACAAATAGCTGATAAGCCTCCTGCAAAAATACCTTTCCGGCGTCTGTTAGCTGCACTTGTCGCTTAGTTTTCCGTTGAAACAGTTCAACTCCCAATTCTGCTTCTAATTGTTGAATTTGCTGACTTAAAGGTGGTTGCGCGATGTGCAATCGTTCGGCAGCTTTGCTAAAGTGCAGTTCTTCTGCTACTGCCATAAAATAGCGCAAATGTCGCAGTTCCATTGATTTGATATTTTAAAAGTCTTAATTCATCATAAATATATATTGGACAACTAAAAAGAGCCTACTTATGATGCTTTAAGTAGGTAATTCAAGAGTTAATGGATGGCAGAAAATTACACCCCTGGATATTCGAGCAATGCAACAAATTTTATGGCACACCGCACGGTAGAAAGTCATGGCGCATTTTTTATACCTCACTTATATTCGGGAATGAGATTGCTCGATTGCGGTTGTGGCCCTGGTACGATTAGTTTGGGTTTAGCACGAATTATTTCTCCCGGTACGGTGACGGGAATCGATCGAGAAATATCGCAAATTAGCATCGCCATCGCAAATGCTCAAAAGCAAGATATTACCAATGCTGACTTCATCCCAGGAAGTATTTACAATCTACCTTTTCCCGATCGTTCTTTTGATGCTGTATTTTCTCATGCTTTGTTCGAGCATCTTGCAGAACCCCTCAAAGCATTATCGGAAATCAAAAGAGTTTTAAAGCCGGGGGGTAAAGTAGGAATTCGCAGCCCTGATTGGGGGGGATTCTTGATCGCACCGGAGACGCCACAAGTGAAAAAAGCGATCGCGTTTTACCAATTTCTCCAGCAACAGAATGGCGGAAATATTTATGTCGGTAGAGAGTTGAAAAGTTTGCTGAGAAAGGCAGGTTTTAGCGACCTGAAATTTTCTGCATCTTATCAGTGTTATGAATCGCTCGATCGAATCGCAGAATACTTAGCGTTGAGAATTGAAGCGTCAGAAAAGCTGGAAAGCTCACCAGAAAATAAATGGACTTCTGAATTGACGCTAACGCAAATGGCTGAAGCTTTACGAAAGTGGAGTCAACAACCAGATGGAATATTTGCACAGTCTTGGTGTGAAGTCGTTGGTTTGATAGGGTAAATACTACCACAAGAGTGCGGTTTGTTCGTTGTAGTTATCACTTAAGCTTGGCAGAATTAAATCATCAAGGATTGGGGCGGGAAACAATGTTACCGCTTAAGCAAAAAATGAACGCACAAGTTGAACGAATTGAAGACCAAGTAACTACCGTAGTTGTTGACAGTACTCCCGTTGAGTCGGAAACTAACGAAAAAGAACGGGTAGAGGAATTCAACATAAATCACGATAGCGTACTTGGCTTTTTCAAAAAAGTCATTCATCAAGGTAAGCTACGCCAAGTAGCAGTGAAAGGAAAGCAGGGAAATACGCTGGTTAAAGTTCCTTTGATTCCTGCTGCTGTAGGTTTAACAGGTGCTACGCTTTTATTTCCATTTGCAACTGTGGTAGCTGCTGTTGCTGTGTTTGGTGCTAAACTTACTCTCGTTATCGAACGTCAAGAAGAAGCCGTCTAATAATTTGACGATCGCATTTGCCAACTCTCCTAGTTTAACTTAGAAACAAATGAGCGTCTTTCTGCTATCGGTAATTACAGAAAGACGCTTTGAATTAGTTGTATGCAATCTTTTCTGGAGAGGTGTATTTGCCGAAGCTTTGCTGGGCGTGTTATTTATTTTAAGTAGAATTGGGAGTGTTTGAGGATGAGAGTAGCATATGATGAGCCAGAACCAAGATTTAATTTTTGAAGAACCTAAAAGTAATCATATTCAGGCAATTGTTAATATTCATAACTCTAACGTCCGATCTCAGAATGACTTTTTCCAATTCAGCTACTACCCGCGCCAGTCGCTTGAAGTCAATTTTATCGATCGTATCCTGAGCAGTGTGATAGTAAGGATATCGATAGGGTGCGGTGTCCGCTACCATGATTCCCGGATAGCCTGCTTGCCAAAACGACCATCGATCGGACCACCCTACACCGGGAATTTGGGCTGGGAGTGCTGCACCTTCGGAAGGGAATTGTGCGTGGCGGCGGAAGGATGCGATCGCATTTCCCCCAAATATTTTGCCCTTCCCAGCACCAACAATCGACGACTACCTTCTCCAAAATTAGCCAAATGCTTAGAAACAGAAAGCGATCGAGAATTAGAAGAATTTGCTTACTAGGAAAACACCAAATTTGCAATTATTAATCAAACAAAAATAAGGTTTTCTAGTAGCAATAATAATCTCAATTTTTACGGGATGACAGTGAATTTTTGTCAGCGCGATCGAATCATTTCCTTTCTTAACTCCCCGAACTGACACAAAATCCTGCACAATAGGGAATCATGGAACTCAGTGACCGCAGCATATAGCCGAACTGATATGACTTCTACTACCGATAGCCAAGAAAAAGCCATTGTCCGCGCACGGGAACCCGTCGTGCAAACCTATAATTTGAGCAAAACCTATTTAACTGGCTTCTTTTTAAATCAAAAAATTCAATCACTGAAAAACTGCACCCTCAGCCTTTATAAGGGAGAAACCTTTGGACTGTTGGGGCCCAATGGGGCTGGGAAAACCACCCTGCTGAAAACCCTCCTGGGTATCGTGCGTCCGACTTCCGGACATGGGACAATATTCGACCAGCCGTTGGGCGATCGGGCTGTCAAGCAAAAAATCGGTTATTTGCCGGAAAATGCCTATTACTACGACAATTTAACCGGATGGGAATTATTGCAAATGACCGCCGGACTATTTGAAATACCAGATTCGGTGCAACGCAAGCGCATTCCCCAACTGTTAGATATGGTGGGATTAGCTCAATCTGCCGCCAAGAAAAAGCAACTGCGCCAATATTCCAAAGGGATGGTGCAACGCATCGGGATGGCGCAAGCATTAATTAACGATCCGGAATTGGTATTTTTAGATGAACCGATGTCGGGACTCGATCCGATGGGGCGCTACCAAATTCGAGAAATTATATTATCCCTGAAAGCCCAAGGGAAAACCATCTTTTTCAACAGCCACATTTTATCTGATGTGGAAATGATTTGCGATCGCATCGCCATACTTGCACAAGGCGAACTAATTTGTATCGGCTCTTTGGATGAACTTTTAGGCAGCACAGACTTCTACCGAATAAAAGGCAAAGGCGGCAAATTAGAAATTCTCAAAAGATGGATACCAGACCTAGAATTTGAAGTAGGTAATTGGCAAGGACATTTACAAGGAGATTTACAAGATTTTCTCTCCAGTCTACGTCTAATGGAAGCACAAATCATCTCTTTAAATGTCGCTCGTCCCTCTTTAGAAGAGTTTTTCATAGAAGAATTACAACAACGGGGAATTCACGCCAGTAGTTGATTCACACCCTTGAAAGATGCGCTGCCAGTTTAACGGTTGTATCCCCTATAGTAGGATACCTTAATTAAAAGAAACTCATGGCAAACATTGTCGAGACTGCTGTCAGCGCAGGCCAATTTAAAACATTAGCAAATGTGTTAGAAGCGGCTGGTCTTTTAGATATTCTAAACAGCCCCGGCCCTTACACCGTTTTTGCACCGACCGACGAAGCTTTCGCCAAAATACCAGCTAATGCTATAGCTTCTTGGATGGAAGATATCCCCAAACTCAAGAAAATTGTCGCTTATCATGTAGTACCGGGAGATGTCAGATCCGACGATTTAATTCAAATAGATGAAGCCCCTACTCTAGAAGGTTCAATTGTGGCAATAGAAAATAGCTCAAATGGTGTAAAAGTAAATGATGCCAAAGTAGTAAAACAAGATATTCTCACTGACAACGGCGTTATCCACGTCATTGACACTGTGTTAATGCCTGCAATGGTAGCTTTTCACTAACTCCAAGTTTGTAGTAAGGAATGCGAGTCCTTAACTGGGGATTTGTTCCTAAATCGAGGACTGATACCAAATCCGAGTTAACAACCCCCTTTATCTTCTTCCTCTTCCTCTTCTCTCTGCGCTCTCTGCGCCTCTGCGGTTCGTTATAAACGGGTTAATTGAACCGGATTTGGTATGAAGTCTTCACTACGAACTTAAAGAATTCCAAGATTTTTATCAATTTTTTCATCTATTTAACAGGTAAAACACATGGCTGATATCGTAGATACCGCCGATCAAGTCGGTTCTTTTCAAACATTGCTAGAAGCTATTAAGGTAGCTGGTTTATTAGAAACCCTAAAAGGTGCTGGCCCGTTTACTGTATTCGCGCCAACCGATGAAGCTTTTGCTCAATTTCCATCAGGAACGATCGAGAAATTGCTCGGAGACGTTCCTCAATTAAGGAAAATTCTCAGTTATCATGTCTTAGAAGGGAAAGTAATGTCAAAAGATGTAGCGAACTTAGATAAAGCTACCACAATTGAAGGTTTAGATCTCAAAATTTATACTGCTGATGGAGTTAAGATAAATGATGCTAACGTTGTTACGCCAGATGTGGAAGCGGACAACGGCGTTATTCATGTAATTGACACGGTATTGGTTCCCGAATAAAGGCAGTATGCAGAAACCCGGTTTCTTGAAGAAACCGGGTTTCTATCCCGTATTGCGGTAAATTAATTAATCGATCGGGCCGAGAATACAGCCAGAGCGAGCCGGAAGATTTAAAGTTAATTGAGTGGCTTTTTCTTCACCATTACTCCACGAAAATTCAGCGTTACCATACAATAAATGATTGGGTTGAGATGGCAAATTAGTTACTTCAAAGCTGGCATTAGCTTCTGATGTACCGACATTAACCGCCACAATTAATTCTTCTGTTCCCAAAGTACGAGCGAAAGCATAAACTGTGCCTTCGGCAAATAAAATTTGATAAGAACCAGTGCGGAGAGCGGGGTATTTATGGCGCATAGTAATCAGCTTTTGGTGATATTTTAAAATGTAAATATCCCAATGATCTTCCATCGGAAAACCACGCCGTGAATCTGGATCTAGCTTACCGGGTAAACCAACTTCATCCCCATAGTAAATGCTGGGTGCGCCGGGAAAAGTTAGCAGCAATAAAGTAGCTAATTCTACACTTGCTTTATCATCATTAGCAATAGAAATCAGTCGCGCCGTATCGTGACTTGCTAATAAATTAAGTTGGGTGAGTTGAATTTCCCAAGGATACAGTTGCAGTAAATGCTGAATTTTTTCGCCATATTCTTTAGCAAATAAAGGTGGATAGGGATGGTAAGATCGGTCTTGCACTTGTTCTAGATCGACGCGATCGCCAGCCGTAAAAGCAATCGTTGGCCCAGTGAATAAATAATTCATCACTCCGTCAAATTGCGTACCATCCAGCCATTCACGGGCGTCTAGCCAAACTTCCCCAACGATGTAGGCTTCTGGATTGATCGCTTTTACGCGATCGCGAAACTCCTGCCAAAACCCAGGCGTCTTAATTTCAAAAGGCACATCTAACCGCCAACCATCAATACCGAATTTAATCCAATATTCGGCAATTTCCATGATATATTCCCGCACTTCCGGATTATCATGATTAAACTCAGGTAAAGCCCGATTTCCCGCCCAACCACGATAGTTAGCTGGATATTCACCATTGTAAGGAGATACAGGCCAACCTTCAACTTTAAACCAATCTAGCCAAGGGGAATGAGGGCCATTTTCTAAGATGTCATGAAAAAAGAAAAAACCACGACTAGCATGATTAAATACTCCATCCAGCACCACTTTAATATTGCGTTCGTGGGCAGCATCTAATAATTCCTTAAAAGCGGGATTTCCCCCTAACATTGGATCGACTTGGTAATAATCATGAGTGTGATAACGGTGATTACTAGCCGACTGAAAAATGGGCGTAAAATAAATAGCATTTATCCCCAAATCTTGTAAATAATCTAACTGTTCCATTACCCCCCACAAATCACCACCTTTATAACCTTGGAGGGTTGGCATATCATCCCAAGCTTCCCATGAAGCATTTTTTAAAACTCGCTTGCGTGGCTGTTTGCTTCTGGCAAATCGATCCGGAAAAATTTGGTAGAAAACAGCGTGTTTGACCCAATCTGGAGTATTTATCTGCATAAATTAGTTCCTAGCTCTTTATAGTAAAGTTACAGCTATTGCCAGTTTTCGTATTCCCACTTCTGATAGAGAACATTCAAACTGATTGAAATTATTTTGGCTATCGCTCTAAGTCGGAATAGTTCCGCTAAGGAAGAATCCATAATTTAGAATCCTTAAATTCAGGATATAAAAGCATTCTGAATACTGAATTCTGATTCCTAGCTCCTACAAAAAAGCTTCTTTTTCCTGATTAATTTACGTAAAAACAGTATAACAAAGTAGCGCATCTAACTAGCTTAGAAAACCTTATTTGGCAAAATTTAAGTTATGGAAGAAACAGCTAAAAAACCTACGCTGGTTAAGAATGTTACCAGTTGTTCCACTGCTGTAGTCAAAGAACTGGATCAGCAAATTATCGCCCGCATGAATCGCATAATTCCCAACGTCCTTGAAAGTTTTGAAGATTTCAACATCCAAATAGTTGGTTCATCCGTCCATGCTTTACTTCAACCAGCAGCAAAAGAAGCACTTCGTAAAGCTATCAAAGAACGAGGTAAAACCCTCAGCGTAATTTCCGCTTATCGCACAATTGCCCAGCAACTAATTCTATTTAACCACGCCCAGGCCGGAAGATGCGGTATTAAAAATGCCGCACGTCCCGGTCAAAGCTATCATCAAAGCGGTTTGGCATTAAATATTTCTGATGCAAGTGGTTGGGAACCTTTCCTAGTTAAATACGGCTGGCGGCGACCCCTTTCTGACGTACCGGCACACTTTGAATTTGTAGGAGGAGACACCCACGATATTCGTCCGGTTGCGGTGCAAGCCTTTCAGGAACTTTGGAATTTAAATCATTCTGATGACGAGATTGTCGTAGATGGAGTTTATGGCCCTAAAACGGAAGCACGATTGGGTAATTCTCCCATCGAAGGTTTCCCAAAAAGTTAGTTAATAGTTAATTAATTTTAGGGTGCATTACTTTCAGCTAACGCACCCTATTAAAATTTAAAATCGATTGACTAGCTGTTCCAATACTGCTCGGAATTTTCATAAAACTGGGGTTTTCGTAGGTTGGGTTGAGCGATAGCGAAACCCAACCTACAATTCTTTAACCGAGCAGTATTGCTAGCTGTTCTATTTAGTGATTGAATAAAAAAAAACAATCAAACTAAACTAAATGGCTAATATTTTAGAGCAGGGTGACAACGAGCTAGTCCAATTAGACTATAGCGATTTATTACAAAAAATTTTACAAACTTTAACAAAACACAATATATTTCAACTTTCTGAAAATCGCGATCGCCTACTGATCGATATAGACACCGTAGCCAGTCAGGTAGCCATTTTGTCAGTTCAAAATCCCCTGACATCCATCAACGGCGTTCGTTCAGCCAGCGTCAACTTTACCCCCGGATTTCGAGACATCTTTCCGCGTCAGATTCAAGAAATTAGAAATATTTTGACAAATTTACTAACATCGACTTTGGGAGAAAATCAATCAATTGCAGAATTTATTGCCAGTTTAATTACTCCTTTGACAGCTTTTGATCGAAAATCAGATGAATTAGGTTTATCGTTCGATTTTAACCGAGAATCTCCCTATCTACAAAAACAAAAACTTACTTTAGAAACTAATCGTCCTGGTAGCGCTTCTCTGCTGAAATTTCACAAACTGGAGATTTCGGTACAAAATATCAGCCAATTTCATCAACAACTTCACCAGGGATTAGCCAATCATATCGATACTATAGTCGAATCAGAAACCGAAAGAGAAGACTTTTTTGATGCGCTCGATCGCATTGTCGCAGACGATCGCTCAGACTTTTACCGACTCCAGCGAATTGTAGACACAGAAACCCTTGGCAAACTCAAAAAAGAAGCCAAAATCAGATATTTAGAATATATTCGAGACAACATCGATCCTGTTGACGAGCGCCGCCTTTATTTAGAAGACTTAATTCGTCGCCTCAGACTAATAGAAAATTACATCAATCAAGACCGACCAGATAGTTATTTTGATGTCAAATATGGAGAAGCAAGAGTTAACTACAAAGAGCTATTTTCCCATGCAGAAGTTTTAGACGCACTCCCCATTATTCCCATTGTCACTGGTAACTTAGGAGAAAGTACCGACCAGCAACAAGGAGAACGTAAATTTATTTTTGGCTTGAAACTAAAATTTGGTAATCGAGTAGAAGCACGCGGCGGAGAACAAGCTTTTGATTATCATCTCAACTTACTTAATCCAGATAGTAAAGAACATCAAGAAAAATGGGCGACAGATTCCAGCTTTGCCACAAAAGTATTAAAAATTGCCTTCTTATACTTCTTCGTATTTGCTTCTCGCTGCAATCCAGAATCAGAAAATTATAGCGCAACTTCAGAATTGGAGTATAATCCAACGCAGGCATTCGATACTTTTGTATTGCCAATCTTAAAAAGCGATAATGAGGAAGATAAAAAAGAACTTTTCCGTAAAATTTTAGAGGGATATAAAAAATATTATGTCAAGACAAAAATTAACTATCTAAAAGAACTCCTCAAAAGTTTTGTTGACAAACAAGCTATTTTACAAACCAGAACTTATCCAATCCAAATTAGCGTCAGAAGAGGCATTTTAGAAAACGACCCCAATAGAATGTTTCAGGGTATGTTTTTCAAAGAAGAATTAGCAATTAATCCGAAAGAATGCTTGAGATACATTTCCATTAATGAATCTTACATTGATGAAAATGCTCTTTGTCAAATGCCTGCCAGCATCAAAATCGAGGATATTCGTTATTTTTCTACAGAAGAACGCCAACAATTCACAATGGAATTTGACATCCAAAGTATCAATGCTTTACCAGTGATGTGGATTCCCGAAACCTGCATGAAAATTTACAAAGATCGGTTCAGTCAAAATAAATTACTCTTGTTTCGTTACAACAACCGACGACTAGATGAAAAAGGCGGATATCCTGATAACCAAGCTTTTGTTTATCGCTTTACCTACTCATTGCTAGCTTTCATTTGCCTAAAAATACTGCTGGATAAAGCGGCAGATAATTTGTTTATTCCGATGGTGCGACTACATCAAGGAACCACCAAAAATCCTTCACCTTCCGAAAAATTTATGGCACATCTTTCTAAGGTTTTGTGCCATTTAATTAACGAGAAACATCAAGCTAGTTCCCAAGGTTTTCGGATTCATAATCCTAATTCGTTCAAAATTCGTAATGGGTTGAGTTCTCTGTATTCCGTACTCCCGAAAAAGTTTCGATTTTCCAAAGCTTTGGAGATCCCCAATCTAGAAAAGTTAGCGATTATTATCGTTTCTAGCTTAGAAACAGACGCCAGAACGGGAAACAGAAACCGTACTAATCGCATCTTTAATTTAATTGGAGAAGTTATCAGTATTACTCGTCAAAAAGACGCTGCTATTCGGGTTGAAATTCTTAAAACTTTTGGCGATAATTATCGTCATCAACGCTTGTATCGAAATCCCCCAGTTCTGATCGACACGGTAAATAATCTTTATCGAGATGGGTATCGTCACTTTTTATATATCGCACAAGCACCTTACACTAGTAATCTGAATATCACCCAATCAGAAGATAACGATCGACTATATTTCATGTCGCCGCAATTAATCGAAAATTTAAAAGAAGGGAAAAGCGATATCAAAATATATCCGGTATTTTTCGATAAATATTACGTGCGAAAAGCTAAATCTTTTAAATCAAGTTCGTTTTACATTCAGGATACAACTCAGTTAACTAACGTTGCAGAAGATCCTAAACAGCAAGCAGTTGTATTTTTCAATTTATTTAATGGAATTACCGTCGGTCACGGAGACGATCGCTTTTACAACGGTGTCATTTCTTATACCACTTTATTAAGTATTTATCCCGGTGTTCTGGACGACCAATATATTCGGCAAAATTTAATTAACGATGACAGCATCCTGAAAAATGACTTACTCCAATACCTCACGCTGTTTCATTTTTCCCGCTTTGAAAAAGATAGCAGTATCAGTTTAAAGCTCGATCCTTATGAAAATATGATTGGTGAGGAAGCGTTTAGTAAATTATCGTTGTTTAATCACATGAACGGACGAATTGATTTTAACTCATTGGCATTTTTAACCAGAGTAAATAGTGTTCTTAACGCACAGTAATAAGACAAACAATCATGATTGCAGAAAAACTGGGACGCTTATTTGAAGTTGGGTTTAATATCGGTATCCTCGCGTACATCCAACAGCACCAACTCCAGCACAACTTTGGAGAATTATATCAACAAGATTTACGTCGGTTGCAATTTCCTTTTATTCTCAAACGCATCCTAGACGCCGAGGAAATCATCAGTCAAGAGAATATCCAAAATATCGAAAAATGGTGTTTATTCCTACTGGAAAAGGGATTTTTATCTGGACTAAATTTTTTTGGTGAATACATCAAATCTACTGGATGGAGTAGTCGCAAAACAGGAAGTATCGAAATTTTGTACTACCAATCCAGTTTTACCAACGAAAACAGCATCCATACTTATCCTAAAGATGAACAACAAGAATATAAAGAGTTATTGTCCCAACTCGATCGATTTCTCAATCCAAATAATTTCGATCGCTACATTCGCCAGTACAAACAAAAAGGGGAGTTTCTCAAAGCAGATACTTTGATGTTGTTGCGCTACCGTCAGCAGTGGCGTATCCTAGCGGTTGATTTATCTATATTTTCTGTCAAAACTGCTAAAGATTTACTAACTTTAGAAGATAATCAATTGCAAAATCAGCGGCGTTTGTTGATGCGGGAAATTAGTTATTTGAAATCTAAGAGCGTTTTTGCTAAGTTGCGGATCGATACTGGTGCTACCGATGAATTGGGTTTCGATTTTTCTGATAATTTAACTCGTTACTTTACGGCTTTTAAACGAGAAGATAAAGAAAGCGCCAAGTTAATTCAAGCTGGTTCTTATGCTGATAGTTTTTATCGATTTTTGCGGGAAACCGATATTTTAAAAGATGATACAAAGTTAGTATTTAATGTAGTTGGATATAGCGATCGATCGATCAGTACCATCTCCCTGCGTCCCCAAAACATCCAAGTACTAGCAACCTGTTCCCAAATTTATCACAAAGAATCGAAAGAACAGGAAATCAATCAAGCGCGAGAACAAGTTTTAGACATCATTCAACGAAATGCTAGTCGCAGCTTTGCTGATGGCAGGAAGTTTGTCAAAAAGTTGCTAGAAATTAGCAGTGATACCACATCAGTTATCTCTCATACCGAACAGATTAATAATTTTAGTTCTACTTTGGAATTGCGACAATCTCACGCGGAATTAATTACAAAAGCGCTCAATTCTCAACATATTTATATATTTTTAACAGGTAATCCCGGCATTGGCAAGACTACCGCTATAGTTGAGTTTCTCAAAGCACATATCAGCGAAGGTTTTTTATTTTTCTACGTCAGTCCCCGGAAACAAGTAAACTTGGATATTATTGAGAAATTCCGCAATTTTGACACTAATAAACTGTTTGACGATCGCTTATTCTGCATTAACACTAATTCCCAACTGATTGAAGATAACTTTCCCCTCTGCGTCGTCAATTTTTTCTCCAATAAATATCAAACAGACTTTACCCAAAACGGTGTCTCTTTTCTCGCCGCCAATCAAGAAAATCAGCGTACTACATCGCGCCAGCAAGCAATCAAGCGCATCACAGACGATCGCATTCGCGCTAATAACCATCGAAACAGGGGTGTTTTATCTACCCTGTGTGAAGGAATCTACACCGTTATCAATCATGAAATATCAAATCATCTTGTCGCTACCGCTTGTATCCAGTCTTTGCGGATCAACCCCAATGGTGCTAATACTCTAAGTCATTTTGCCAACATTTTTAAAAGTGCTTATAACAAGCGCGAAGGAAAGGTTATTTCAACAGAAATGCAAAAAATATCTCGCCGCATCAAGCACTTGTTCATCATGATAGATGAAATTACGGGTGATGGAAGTGGGGTTGAATTTTTAAACGAAATCAGCAGTATTTTAAGAAATTATCAATTGACAGATGCAAAACATGGTTTTAACACCAAAATAATTGTAGCAGATGCCTCAATAGTTGATAAAAACGCCATCGAACAACATTTATCGGAAACTTCACCGGAACCAGATAAAATATTCTTCAGGCGTGTCTTGTCTGAGTCAATTGATTCCTTAGCAATGCAGGAATTTAAGTTTAAGTATTCTTCAGCAATTGCTATCAACGCCAATTCTTATCCTGCAAGTAATTTGGCTATTACTTATCGGGTATTTGTCGAGTCAATCAAATTTGACGAAGAAATTTTAGCTAACCAAAGAGATAATCTAAAAAATACCGTTAGATCGCAAATTATCGCTGATATAAATGATTTGCGATCGCAACCAAACTCAGGCCAAATTCTGGTTTACGTGCAAGATAAGAGGAAATTGCAAGAGTTAATCGAAAAAATTAGACAATATTGGGGTGAATTTACCAAAAATCAAGATTATTTGGAAATCCATGCCAACCTATCTGATACCGATAAAAAAGAAATCGAACAACACAAAAATAAAGTAAAAATCGTTTTTATGACTTCTTCCGCCAGTCGCGGTTTATCTTTTCCCAAAGCGAAACATATCCTAGTTGAAATTCCCCGCTTTCGGGTAGAAAGTAACCTAATGGAAATCGTGCAAGTGATTTATAGAGGAAGAGGTTTGTATGTAGAAAATGGTGAAGTGAAAACTTTGGATGATACTGCCAAAGAACTGATTTTTTACTTATGCGATCGCGCTATCTATTACGCCGATGATAAACAACTTTCTTTAAGAGAAAGTGCCATCAATTTACTCAATATTCTGCTAATTCTAAAAACTTCCATCATGACCAGAATTAAAGGTTATGGAGAACTTGGTCTAGATAAATTCATGATGATTCCCATCGGTGGCAAATCCGTATCGGCGGCGGGTCAATCATTTAGCGGCAAAATGGCTAATCTAATTAAAGATTTAAAAAACGAACATCGCAGGCGTCCCCATCAAAAGCTTTTACTAGAAGTTTATACAAGTTTAGAACAATTATTAAGTCGAGCGGAATTTGTGTTAACTAATAAAAATTCGCTGGTCGATCGGTTTTCTTATTTAGAATTGAGAGAAATTTTTAATACTAAGTTCTCTAAAATCTTGGCAAATGGATTTGATGGTTTACTAAAACTTGGCAACCTAGAACAAGGTCATATTACAGGCAGTTTGCTAGTTGTGCCAATGGGGGAACAAAAACTGCAAGAAACTTACGAAATGCGCTTGATAGAAATCCTAAGCTGTGCTAATGATGAACTTTTGAATAAGATGCGAGCAATTAGCCTCAATCCCGATTATCCGGGAAGTTTGCGATCAAGTATCAAAAATGCGATCGAATTATGGAAAAAGCTTCAGGACTGCCAAGATAAAACCCAATTCTTAGAACAAAACAGCCAGCGAATCGACCAATATTATGCTTTGCCGTTATTTACATTTATTAGTGGCGAAGCAATGAGTAAATATTTCGCTGATGCGCCAGAAGAACCAGAAGATGAAAGATTTCGAGATATTCTCGCCACCTATGTTCATCACCTCTATCCAGCTGATAAAACCCTACCCATTGGTTATAAATATCGAGATTTTCCCTTTGTAGTTTTTAGCAGCTACAGTTTAGAAGAAATGAGAGAAAAGATATTTACCGACAAATATTTGTTGACTTCCAATGAATTGAATGTACTGAATTTAATTCTTTCTAGAGAATAGACTGCGATCGCATTATCTTCGCCCTCTATTCTCCTATTCACCCCACCTCCCATCCCCCCACCCCCCATCTTTCTGTGGGTAGAACCAAAAAATCTCCCACTTCCTACCTCAACCTCTTGCAAACAATCCCACACAGTCCGACACTGGACTTGGGAACAATCGGCAGTTGAGAGGTCATTTGTGAAAAACGTTCTAGCCGTTATTCTTGGTGGTGGCGCGGGTACCCGGCTTTATCCGTTAACAAAGCTACGCGCCAAACCAGCAGTTCCTCTGGCAGGGAAATATCGCCTAATCGATATCCCAGTGAGTAACTGCATTAACTCAGAAATCTTCAAAATCTACGTTCTGACGCAATTTAACTCAGCTTCCCTCAATCGCCATATTGCCCGTGCCTACAACTTTGCAGGCTTCACGGAGGGCTTCGTTGAGGTACTAGCCGCCCAGCAAACCCCCGAAAACCCCAATTGGTTCCAGGGTACTGCTGATGCGGTGCGCCAGTATCTGTGGCTGATGGAAGAGTGGGATGCGGATGAATTTCTCATTCTCTCAGGAGATCACCTTTATCGGATGGACTATCGGCAATTCTTGCAACGTCACCGGGAAACTAAGGCAGATATCACCATCTCCGTCGTACCGATGGATGAGAAACGCGCCTCGGACTTTGGCTTGATGAAAATCGATGACAAAGGTAGGGTAGTTGACTTCAGCGAAAAACCCAAAGGCGACGCCCTCAAACAAATGCAGGTGGATACCACCGTTTTGGGCTTAACCCCTGAAGAAGCCAAAAAAATGCCCTACATTGCGTCAATGGGCATTTATATCTTTAAAAAAGACGTGCTGATTCGGTTACTCAAAGACGCACCAGAACGGACGGATTTTGGTAAAGAGATCATTCCCGCATCGTCAAAAGATCATAACGTCCAAGCCTATCTATTTGGGGGTTACTGGGAAGATATCGGAACGATCGAAGCATTCTACGATGCTAACTTAGCCCTGACGCGGCAACCCAAACCGCCTTTTAGCTTCTACGACGAAAACGCCCCCATCTATACTCGTGCCCGTTATTTACCACCAACTAAATTGTTGGATTGTAAAGTAACTGAATCGATGATTGGAGAAGGCTGTATTCTCAAAGAATGCCGCATCGAACACTCCGTATTAGGAGTGCGAACCCGCGTCGAAGCAGGCTGTGTAGTAGAAGATTCCTTGTTGATGGGTTCAGACTTCTACGAACCATTCAGCGAACGGCAATCCAATTGCGATCAAGGACAAGTTTCCTTGGGGATCGGTGCTAACTCCACCATCCGTCGTGCCATCATTGATAAAAACGCTCGCATCGGCTGCGAAGTTCAAATTATCAACAAAGACCATGTTCAAGAAGCCGATCGGGAAAAAGAAGGATTCTACATCCGTAGCGGTATTGTAGTAGTCCTGAAAAATGCCATCATTCCCGACAAAACTGTGATTTAATCGTCAGTCATCAGTCATTAGTCATTAGTCATTAGTCAGTATTTGTTGGCTAATGACTAATGATTATATTTGTGAGGTCAATCCAAAATCTAAAATCTAAAATCGATTGGCTCAACTAATTCTATTAATCGGACTTCCCGGCAGTGGTAAATCATCTCTAGCCAAACAACTAGTGCTAGAATCTCCATCACGTCTGCTCATTTCCACAGATGCGATTCGCGCTCAACTATTTGGTGATGAGGCAACTCAGGGAGCTTGGCTGTTAGTTTGGCGACAAGTAGAAAGAGAATTTCGGCAAGCTGTTTGCCAAATCGATCGAAAAGAAGCCAAAGAAGCTATTTACGATGCTACTAATGCCGCACGCCAGCAACGAAAAGAAGCCCTCGCCCTCGCTCGCGAAACAGGCTTCACCCACATCACTGGCTTGTGGTTAGATATACCAGTTTGGCTTTGTTTAGCACGTAATCGTCGCCGCCAGCGTCAAGTACCCGATGAGGTAATCTTTCGGATGCACCGCAGACTTCGCGATGCTCCTCCCAGCCTAGAAGATGGGCTCGATCGCTTGATTCGTTTTTACCCCGGTTTACCAAGTACGGAAATTGCGATCGCCCTAGAGAGCAATAACCGAACCGAACCGAACTTGCAGATTTGATAGCCTAAAAATCAGAATAGAGTGGGTTAATCCAGCTATATAGAATTCCATCGTCAAAAATATATAAATCGAAACTTTTAACTTATAGGAGATCCCTTAATGCCTGCCACCGATTTCAAAGACTATTATGCCGTTTTGGGGGTGAACAAAAGCGCTAGTGCTGACGAAATTAAAAAAGTTTATCGCCGATTAGCACGCAAATATCACCCCGATATGAACCCTGGCAACAAAGAAGCCGAAGCTCGCTTCAAAGAAGTAACCGAAGCTTACGAAGTGTTGTCAGACGCCGATAAACGCAAAAAATACGACCAATTTGGCCAATACTGGAAACAAGCCGGCCAAGGATGGCCTTCTGGTGGTGCGGGTAGTGCAGGCTTCGACGTTAACGGCTTCGATTTCAGCCAATACGGTAGTTTTGATGAATTTATCAACGAATTGCTAGGCCGCATGGGTGGCCCTGGTGCTGGCCCTAGTCCGGGTCGTTCCGCAGGTCGCTCTTACTCCTACCGTACCAGCACCGGAGGCCCAACTGGATTTGGCGGCTATAATGGTTTCCAAGGCTTTGAAAACCAAACCGCATCAACAGGAGCGGATCGGGAAGCAACCATCACTCTCACCTTCTCAGAAGCATTTCACGGCACTCAAAAACGTTTAGATTTAGGCACGGAAGTCGTGGATGCCCGTATTCCTCCCGGAGCCAAACCCGGTAGTCGCATTCGCTTAAAAGGAAAAGGTTCTGTAAATCCCTACTCTCACCAAAGAGGGGATCTATACTTAACAGTCGAGCTTTCATCTCACAACTTCTTCCACTTTGAAGGAGACAACCTGGTTTGTGAAGTGCCAATCACCCCAGATGAAGCCGTCTTGGGAACCCAAGTAGAAGTTCCTACTCCCGATGGTTCCGTAACTGTCAACGTTCCGGCGGGAGTTCGTTCTGGTCAATCCCTGCGACTGCGGGGCAAAGGATGGCCAAACCCCAAAACCGGACGCGGCGATCAAATGGTGAAAATTTCGATCGTGCCGCCAAAAGACCTCACATCCACCGAACGGGAATATTACGAAAAAATCCGTACCGCCCGCACCTTCAATCCCCGTAGCAATTTAAAACAAGTGAAATTATAAAGATGGTTTGTAGTGAGGACTTCAGTCCTCCCACAGCTATCAGCTAAGGACTAAAGTCCTTACTACAAACCATACTTGGATTAGCTCGAATCACCCAATGCTGAATTCTGACTCCTGAATTCTAACTTCTGAATTCTTCTGCAATACTTTTAGCAATCTATCCACAGAAGCATTAGAATCGAGAAAGGAAAATAAATGTTTGAAAATGAGTTTTCCTTCTTTGTCTAATACAAACTGTGCTGGCAAAGGCGCACCCAAAGCTTGTCCTACTCCATAATTACGAAAAAGTAAACACCTGGAATCGCTCAATAAAGGCATTTTTAAACCTAAATCTTGCACGACTTTTTCGCTCTGTTCTTTATCGGTACTGGTAATCATTAAAATTTCTGCCCCCAGATTCGTAAATTGCTCGTAATTTTCCTTCATTGCTTTAATGTGGGGATAACAAAACGGACAATATTGTTTTTCAGTAAAGATGCGCGTAAAAGCTAATATAACAGGCTGTTTTCCTCTGTAATCAGATAAGCTAACCGGACGTTTGTGAGTAACGTCCGGCAATTCAAAAGCTGGAGTAATTTCCCCCAAATTTAAAGTACTATTAGCAGGAATAGGTAAAAAATTACGGAAAAATCGCTCATTTATTAAGCCGCTAAAATCTGTGGAAGTCAGCATAACTTTACCTCAAAACTTGCTTAAAACAAATACAGTTAAACCCCAACATGACAAGCTTAGATATTATTTAAGCTGCCTTATTGGGGTTTACTATTTTTATCCTATAAAATAGCTGTTTGCTTGAAATTAAACAGCCGAAAAGTATACTTTCGACTTTACAGGATCGGGGGTCATGGTCTTATCACCGGGTTGCCAACCAGCTGGGCAAACTTCATCCGGGTGAGATTGAACGTATTGAATTGCCTTCAGAGTCCGCAGAGTTTCATCAACGCTACGACCGAATGACAAGTTATTGATGGTTGCGTGTTGAATTACGCCTTCTTTGTCGATAATAAACAAACCGCGCAAAGCTACTCCCGCTTCTGGATCGAGTACGTTGTAAGCAGCGCTGATTTCTTTTCTGATATCGGATACTAAAGGATAGTTTAGGTCACCAACACCACCGGCTTTCCGGTCTGTTTGAATCCACGCTAAGTGAGAAAATTCGCTGTCAACTGAGACACCTAAAATTTCTGTGTTGGCGGATTTGAATTCTTCGTAGCGATCGCTAAATGCCGTGATCTCAGTCGGGCAAACAAACGTAAAGTCAAGGGGGTAGAAGAATAAGACTACATACTTACCACGATAGTCAGACAGCTTAATAGTCTTGAATTCCTGATCGACTACAGCGGTAGCGGTGAAATCAGGAGCGGGTTGGCCAACCCGCAGACATCCTTCTGCTGCATAAGTGAGGGGCATGAACGAATTCTCCTTAGAATAATAGTGCGTTGATATTTGCTCAGTAGCAGGTAAGTTAATTGGATACTTACCCACAGACGCAACCAAACAGTTATTTACGAACTGTTACAAATATATCATACTCATAACGATTTTGAGTAGACAGCAATAAAAGATGAACGATTTAGATACAAGAGAATGGCTGCTGACCAATGGCTTGGGCAGTTTTGCTAGTGGAACGGTGAGTGACGCCCGTACTCGCACTTATCACGGTTGGTTGATCGCGGCACTCGATCCACCAGGTCAGCGTACCCTGCTGCTGTCTCACTTGGAAGCAACTATAGAAATAGATCGGAGAATCTGGGAGTTAAGCACCAATTTCTGGTCGGATGGCACGGTTGCTCCCTTGGGCTACCAATATCTACGCTCTTTTGCCATTGAACCAGTACCGACATGGATTTGGAGTGGTGATAACTGGCAACTGACTCGCCAGATGATCATGCCCTATGGAATAGAGAAGACACATAAAACAATTTCATCTTTTTCTAAATCTCAATTCTGCAATCGGGTTTTGATTAAATACCGCTATGAAGGAGAGAAGACAGCTATTTTAAGGTTGCGTCCCCTGATCGCCGATCGCAATTTTCACCATCAGCAATTAGCAGAATTAGGATTAAACTTTTCTCAATTAGTCGGTCAAGGGCAAGTTTGCCTGCAAGCAATTCGCAAAGGTTGGACTGGCACGCCCTGGCAGTTGCGCTGGACGCAAGGCGACTATCAACCAGAAGGCGTTTGGTATTGGGGTTATCAATATCCAGAAGAAAAAAAGAGGGGTTTGGGCGATCGAGAAGACTTTTACAGTCCAGGCTATTTAACAGTTACTCTTTCACCTGGAAAAAGTCTGACTATTGAAGCGAGAGTGGGATGGCCCGATCCCGCTCTCAAGAACCTCAGTTCTTTGGAATTCGAGCAAACTCTCAAAGCAGAAGAAATTCGCGATCGGGCAATTCAAGAGGGTGAGAGCAAGAGCTCGATAGGAAATTCACCCCATCCTCCCATCCCCCCATCCCCCCATCCTCCCCTCACTCCCATTTGGCACCAACTAGTAAAAGCCAGCGATCGATTTATCGTCTACCGCGCTTCCATTGATGGCCCGACCGCGATCGCTGGCTATCCCTGGTTTAATGATTGGGGTCGCGATACCCTAATTGCCTTACCCGGTTTAGCCTTAAAAACCAAACGCTTTGACATCGCCAAAGGACTACTAGAAACCTTCGGTCGTTACTGTAAATTCGGGCTAATTCCCAATACATTCCCCGATACTGGATCTGAACCATTCTATAACAGCGTCGATGCCACCCTTTGGTGGATTGAAATACTGGGACTTTATTTAGAAGCAAGCCAAGATTGGGATTTTCTAGTGCAGCAGTATCCAGTAGTACGGCAGATTTATAAAGCTTTTTGTGCTGGTACTCTTTACAACATTCAAGTCGATGCTACTGATGGATTACTAGCCTGGGATGCTCCTGGTGTAGCTTTAACTTGGATGGATGTAGTGATTGATGGCACACCTATTACTTCCAGACGAGGTAAACCAGTAGAAATTAACGCCCTCTGGTATTCAGCTTTATGCTGGGCAAAGCAGTGGGCAGATTATTTGGCCGCGCAATTTCCCGAAAAGCAAGAGAAACTGAGTAACCAGGCGCAGAGATACCAGCAGCAAGCGGAACAGGTAAAAGCCTCTCTCAAAAAGTTTTGGAACCCCAATTCCGGCTATTTTTACGACACCATAGAACCGGATGGACGCCCCGATCCTCGCATTCGCCCCAATGCGATCTTAGCCCTTTCCCTGTATCATTGCGGATTTGAAGCCGATCGCGCTCGTTGTGTATTAGAAGTAGCCCAAAATCGATTGCTTACTCCCTATGGTTTACGCAGCCTCGATCCCTCTGACCCAAATTATATCGGGCGTTATGAAGGCGATCGCATCAAGCGAGATTTAGCCTATCATCAAGGCACCGTGTGGAGTTGGCTGATCGGCCCCTTTTTGGGCGCGTGGAAACGTTTCTATCCAGAAACACCTATTCCCTTTGATTGGCAACTTTTAGTAAAACACTTTCAAGCAGAAGGTTGCTTGGGTTCGGTTTCCGAAATCTTTGATGGGGATCCACCACACTTACCTCAAGGAGCTTTTGCCCAAGCTTGGTCAGTGGCGGAGATAATCCGTTATTGGGAATAGTTTATCCAACAGAATTCAGGAGTCAGCAGCCAGAATTCTCCAATTGAATTGGTGTGCGACTGGCGGATAAATAAAAGGGTTTAAGACCCCCACCAAATTTTCAATTTGACGATCCGACAATTCAGTCGTATGTCTGTTATCGCCCACTAATTGCATTATGACTACTGAATTCTTCAATCGTATGGCTCGGGTCAGATTTGAACTGACGACCTCAGGCTTATGAGTCCCACGCTCTAACCAACTGAGCTACCGAGCCTTATTTTTCCAACTTTATTATGTTAACACGATATTTTGAAAAATTTTAGTTCTAACCTAAAGAATTTAGATTTAAAAATTTAACTTTTAATCAGTCATAGATTAATTTAATTGATATCATATCCGGTTGATTAATTTCGATCGCCACATCTATGAGGTATATAGAAACCAGGTTTCTACATAAAATTTACCCCTTTCCTAACCAGGAAAGGGGCTATTTTTAGATAACTCTCAGTCAGAGCAAACTGCTCTATAATTACCTTCTTGCTTGGTTGCGAGGTAAGAAAGCCATTGGGTTAACGGCTCCTCTGCCAGAAGGATGGACTTCAAAGTGGAGGTGGGGGCCAGTACTATATCCAGTGCTACCCATTGCAGAAATATGTTGACCTTGCTCCACTACTTGCCCTTCCTGCACGAAAATGCGGCTGTTGTGGGCATAACGAGTAACAGAGCCATCAGCGTGTTTAATATCTACCAAATTACCGTAGCCACCGGAATTCCAACGAGCATATATCACCACGCCTGGGGCAGATGCGAAAATGGGGGTTCCAGTGGGTGCAGCAATATCAATACCCTTGTGCATACGTCCCCAGCGCCAACCATAACCCGACGTAAGTACTCCTCTAGCGGGCCAAATATAGCCGTTGAAGTTTTGGTTGACGCCACCAGGTAAATAGTTTTCCGGGTTATCTAGGGGTGGTAATTGTGGAGCAACCATTCCCGGTGCAGTTTGGTTGTATGGCTGATATACCTCTGGCCCTAGTGGGGCTGTAGCAACCACTTGTTCTCTTCTATTGGGTACTAATGCTCTTTCTGGAACAGTAGCTTGAGCGGTAGCTCGATTGTTTGGTTTTGCTTGCTGTCTTCTTTGAATTTCTCCCTGTAACGCTTCATTGTAGCGATCGGGATCGTACTCGGAATTTGCCGGATTAGAGGAATTCGATAAAGAGCGAGCATCGGCAGCCGAATTAGGAGGCGTAGCCTTAGGTGTAGAATTCGACTCATCAGGCTGACCCATTGAGTTCAAGCGTTGCAAAGTATCGTTCGATTGGTGATGGCGATACTGTTCGCGCAACTGCATGATTTCAGCCCGCAAGCGTTCTACATAAGGATTAGATTGCTGTTTTGAATTAGCTTGTGGCCCTCGGTTGGGAGTCTCGTCGGGGTTAAACAGAGAAGGCTCTCCAGGAGCGGGAGTAAGCTGAAGGTTTTTCCGATCGGCGTTTCCAGCAACTTGCTTGGTTTTTAAAATTTCTGTCGGAACTTGATATCTAGCACCTTTGTAGCTTGGTGGAACGGCATCTGTACCCAAGCTAGATACGGACGTAGTAGATGCAGTAGCAGGAGTCCAGTTGGATGGCGGTACGGTAGGTACTCCAATTTCTTCAGTTCCGCTATTGGGTGCTAAGGCGGTCACGATCGGTAGATTTGCCTTGGCAGATGCGGATGACAAATTCCGTGCGGCAAAGCTAGGTGAAACTGGCTCGGCTTGATAAGGTTGTGTTTGGTCGCTGCCAGCTTGCCAAGTCCCTGTTGCCAAATTTGTAGATTGGGGAGGAATGGCAATCAGTTGCGAAACTTGGATGCGATCGGGATTGTCTAGATTATTAGCTTTGGCCAGTATTGGAGCGGGTACGCCATAATTGCGAGCGATCGCATCTATGGTATCTCCAGGTTTGACTTGGTAAACGGAAGCTACTACTGGCAATACTGGCTGTGGGATTACGGTTGCTTCCCTTACTTCTGGTGCTTTTACTATTGCTGGCTCAACAGCCGCTACTTTCGGTTGCCAATCAGACATTCCCAAAGCAGCGTTTGTTTGCCCGGTAGTTGGTTTTAATTCCCCAGCTACCGCAACCGGGGCATTTTGCTCGTTCACCCGAACTGATGAAATTACGGACTCCTCAGACTTCCACTCCGCCAGACTACTTCTCAAACGGTTCGATGACTCTTTGAGACGATTAATCGCAACTGCTTGTTTAGCTTTTAAAAGGTCATTTAAATTTTCAGAATTAGCGGTTGTTTCGCTAACTGGCAGTGCTGTAGATGCTTCTGTAGCGGCAGACTGCTCTAATTGATTTGAAACTACACCATAAGAAGAATCAGAGGCGGTAGCGACCAAATTGTCGGCCTTAATATCATGACCTATTTGATTTATGGTTTTTGGCTGGTAATTAGAAACCTGCCGATCGTTTCCTACTGCAACCTGGTTATTTGTGTGGGAACTAGTGCTGGCGATCTCTGGCAGAACAATGGACTGTCTGGCTACGCCCGTCACAATTGCCGTTGGTTGCCATTCTCGTACTTTATGCTCTTGTACTAATGGCTTTGCTGCACCAGTTTCTTCTGCTTGATTGACTGGTTGAGCTTCTGGCGTAATGGCTGCGGCTGTTGCGGCTGATTTTACCTGTTGCCCAACTACTGAAGCTGCCTCTGCTGGAACTGAGGGTAGAGTTGGTAATGGGCTATTGGTCGTCGGCTCGGCGGCCATCGCTCCATCGCCCTGCTGTGGGATTAACAGGCTAGACGCACCCATTGAGATAGCCAAGCCAATCATGGCGGCTGAGGTGCGAGCCCGACGGTTAACCTCTGGGGGAATTGGCTTGAGGGATTCCACCATTGTGAAATTGTCTACCTCACAGGCAGGAATACGATTAACCTTTTGTGTCAATGCTCGTTTCAAAAAACGACCTCCTATGATCACTAGCGTTTAACTGTCCCTGATGGATGGCGTCTAAACTTTACCACTCAATGATTAGGATCACTTGCAAAAATTGATCGCGATCACTTTTGGTAAACATACTTAGGCAAGGTTACCTTGGTTTTTCAATTTAGACAAGCCTACAAAACTCGATCGATTTTGCTTAGCATATCTTTTCCCTATCAATGCTGCCTTTCTTCATACTTTGTCAGGGTACAGAGTTGAAGTTTGCTGTTGAGTTGTAAATAAGTAGCTGTATGGCCTCAAACACTGTTGTGTTCGATCGTGCACCCTGTTGTAGCTAGTACAAAGCATCTTTACCAAAGAAGATTCCCCCCCAAAAAATACTATTGGCTAACAACCCTTTTTTGTCGTGATGCTTTCATAACACCCTGTCAGCTTGCAATGCTGTGTTGGATTTAACACATATCTAACCAATTTATCCGGTAACAACAACCGTATATTTCCGTAGCTGCTTCGAGCGGGATAGCGATTGCTGCTAGGTACGAGAGAAGCTAAGAAGATTTATTCTGCAACAAATTACTACATTTTTTGCCTTAGTGAAAACCTTCTCTTCTAAAATGAAAAATATAAATAACTGGCATAGGGTTTGACTGTCGGTGCTGCCATATAAATTTCTTATCAAAACCATCAAAGATTCTTTCTGTGGATAGGTGCATGGTTTTCAAACCTTTTGTTACTCAACATCCAGTGTTTTAGGCTACTTTTATAGTCACCAAGGGATTTGTTCGATCCGGATATTCAGTTGAATTCATATATTCATATGTCAATAGAGCGGTGTTGATTTCATCTGGAGTATTACTATGACTCAATATGAAAGTTTATCCCAGGTAGCCTAGTTGTCTGCGTGCTTCAAATAAGCCAATTGCTACGCTGACTGAGAGATTCAAGCTGCGTACTCCTGGTTCGCTCATAGGAATATATACCGTTTCATCGCAAGCTGCCAGTACATCTGATGATAAGCCTTGGGTTTCGCTACCAAACAAAAGCCAGTCATCTTGTTGAAATTGAAAATTTAGATAACTACATCTTCCGGAAACGCTAAAGCCAATCCATCTACCGCCCCGTTGCTGGCGTAAGGTATGAAAATCATCTAAACCAGAGTGGTAGTGTAATTTAACGTAAGGCCAATAATCTAATCCGGCTCGTTTCAGGTAGCGATCGCTGATTTCAAAGCCCAGTGGTCCCACTAAATGCAGTTCTGTACTCGTGGCGGCACAAGTTCGGGCTATATTCCCAGTATTAGGCGGTATTTGCGGATTAACCAGCACAACAAACGGCATGAGGCTTAAAATTGCTAAAAATTAAACAGTAGATACAGAATGTAATCCTGCAAAATCTATCTTATGGTAGAGGTGATATATATGATTTTCTAATACAAAATATGAAAAGAAAATCTATTAAATATTCTGATGCCCCAAGAGGCAGAGATGAGGGGATGGGGAAAAGCTTAAAGTCAAAATAAAATACTTTTCCCTTTTTATTTCAACCTTCATCCTTGACAGTTTTCCCTTCCCCTAGACCATATATTTATTCAGGCTACTAGAACTTGGCACAATTTATCTTCTAGCTCGCCTTCTTGGGTGAGCGTCGCTTGGATCGATTGGGAGAGTACTTGGCGAGGCTCTACACCTGTTTGGTGTAGTTTTAACCATTGTTGTGCCATATTCCCTTCCCGAAGAATTTTCTTTAAGGGGGAGAGGAAGCAAGCAAACCCCATATTTTTGGCGATCGGGGAAACTTGTTGATAAATTTCCATAATCCAATCTCGTGCCAAAATTGGCCTGCCATCTTGCCAATGCTTTAGTTGGGCATCTAAGCTTTCACGGGCTGCGGCTGTTTCGTTCGCATCGGTGAGGGCAATCAAATCTGTTGGAGAAAGCTGACTTCTTTGCAGGGGATCGAGACTGGGATCGCCAATTAGTTGCCACAAACGAGCTTCTAAAAATGCCGCGATCGCTAAAAGAGCGATCGGATCTGCGATCAAATCGCAGATTCTCAGTTCCAAACGGTTCAAATCGTAGGGACGGCGATTACCATTAGGACGGACAGATGACCACAAATGGCGAACGTTTTGCATCGTACCGGCAGCTAGCTGATTTTCCGTCCACTCAATAAAATGAGCGTGGCTTTCAAATAAAGGAACTTCAGCAGGCGTTTTGGGAAAAAGTCCCCAACGAGTGGAGTGATAACCTGTAGGACGACCGTCGAGGAATGGGGAAGAGGCACTTAAGGCGAGGAACAGGGGTGCTTCGGTGCGGATGAGGCGAATGGCACGCATTAGCAATTCCGGGTCGCTAATGCCAATATTAATGTGAACGCTGGCAGTGACGACGTTGGTGCCGTAAGTATTTTCGATGTAAGTGTGGTAGGGATTTTTGGGATCGGAACGCCAAAAGCGATCGCTTCCTCCCAAAGAGAGAGTACTTCCGGGAATTAGGGTGTAATCTCCCAAGCGTTTTAAATAAGCTCTCAGGCGCTGGCGGGGGCGTACTAAAGCACACAATAAACGCTCGTAGGAACACAATGGAGCAGTCGTGTATTCTACGTTACGGCTATCTGGCTCCGTGACAAATCCGTCCAAGTCCGCCACAATTCTATCTGAGAGGCCAACAATGTCTCCTTGTGGCGTCCCGGTATACATTTCAATTTCAAAGCCTTTCGATAGCAGCACGGTTTCTCCTTAGAGGGGTAGCGCGACTTTGAAGGGGAAATTTAGGCTATGGTTCGGGAAGTAGGGTAAAATCCTGAATTCAGAATTCTGAATTCAGGAGAGGGAAGTACCCTGAATCCTGGAAGACTCCTGACTTCTAAAGAAAGCTTTTTATGCCGATGTCAGGTTGATAGCCTAAATTTAATTAAAAATTAAAAATTAAAAACTACAGAAATTTTTAATTTTTAATCGAGCTAATGCTCGAACCCCTTTGTTAAAAATTGTATCAATAAAGACATATATTATCCTCTATCAAGAGTTGGGCATTTTAAAGTTTGTATTGTCGGTAAACTAAGTTAGCTGCACGATGAAGTAACGAATGTCGATAAACTAAAGCATTCAAGTCATCTGCGTATCCACCGCCAATCACGCAAGCAAGTGGATATCCGGCAGCAATACAGGTACTCAAGACTTGCATTTCTCTTCGGAATATGCCTGTATCTGTTAAACATAATTTGCCTAATTTGTCTCCTACATGAGGGTCAACTCCGGCATCGTACAATACTAAGTCTGGTTTTACTTGGGATAGCAAATCAGGGAGATATCGGGCAAGAGTTTGTAAATAAGCGTCATCTTCCATACCAACTGGCAAAGCAACATCTAAATCGCTTTTTTGCTTAGTACCGGGAAAATTAACTTCACAGTGCATGGAAAAAGTAAAAATACTGGCGTCATCTTGGAAAATGAAAGCCGTACCGTCTCCTTGATGAACATCTAGGTCTAGAATCAGAATTTGCCGAACTAGTCCGATTTTTTGCAGGTAGCGGGCGGCGATCGCTAAGTCGTTAAATACGCAAAAACCAGAGCCATAATTAGGAAAGGCGTGGTGTGTTCCCCCGGCAGTGTTGCAAGCTAAACCGTGGGTGAGTGCTAGTCGGGCTGCCAGGATCGTACCGCCGACAGCTACGCGGGTACGATTTGCCAGTGCTAAAGACCACGGTAATCCAATCCTTCGCTGTGCTTTGGGGTCGAGAGTGCCTTGGCAGTAAGCTTGGACGTAATCGGGAGTATGGACTAATTCTATCCACTCTTGGGATGGGTGTTCTGGTGTGTGGAATTGTTCCGGGCGGGCAACGCGATCGCTTAATAATAGTTCATACAGTTGACGAAATTTGGGCATGGGGAAGCGATGCCCTTCTGGAAGTGGTGCGACGTAATCTGGATGATATACCAGGGGTAAATCCATTACAAATTGTAAAGGTAAGTTTATTTATAATTTTGGTTGGTAGTCAGAGACTATGCTTAACTACACTTTCAGAAAATTTTAAGTTAGTTAACTGCTGATGCAATTATGTACTTATGTTTTCAAACGTTGCTAAAGTGAAACGATATGCTGTTGTAGTTTAATTGGAAAATTCCTTACATTCTCTATGGTAACTTCGGTGCTTTACAGCAGATAATCTTGTTTGAGACCTTCTATTTGGAAATAAATGATACATCCACACACAGAACTGCGTTATATAGACAGGTACATCGGTTACGGGGTGTTTGCTACTAAATTCATACCCAAAGGAACTATTACTTGGGTCTTAGATGACTTAGATCAAAAATTCGAGCCATCTTACCTGATGTCGCTCGATCCTATTCTGAGAGAAAAATTAGTTAAATACTCTTATCGCGACGAACAAGGAATGTATATATTGTGCTGGGATATTGCTAAGTTTGTCAACCATAGCTTTAATTCCAGTTGCATTGGGACGGCATATAAGTTTGAACTGGCAATTAGGGATATTTATCCTGGTGAAGAACTAACGGATGACTATGGTTATCTGAACTTGGACAAACCTTTTTATTGCTTTTGCGAAACTGGTAGTTCTAGGACAAAAGTAATGCCTGATGACTTGCTATATTATCATGCTGAGTGGGATCGAAAAGCGGCTGAAGCAATGAAATTTTTCAATCTGGTTGAACAGCCATTAAAAAGCTTAATTAAACCAAAGTATGCAGGGAAGGTGAAAGGTGTCATAGAAGGAAAAGAAAAAATGGATTCAATTCTGAATGTTTATTACGATCGCTCTAATAAATTTAAAATGGCTAGTTGACTTCAAATTAAACTTGAACTCAATTGGAAAATAGTTATTAGTTTGATTGAGTGGCGGTCGATAGGGAAAGGCCATAATAAAAAATCAAAAAATCGCCCAACGTCCTACCTATTTTTATTGCCACTCTTTTTTCGTTTTATTTTTTAGTTTTGTTATAGCGTCTACATAGGAGAAAATTTATGCAGGATGCAGCTTTAAATACAATACCACGCCGCAAGCGAAAACTGTCTATTTTAAGATCTGTTGGTTCTCGATTATTTCTGTCTGTATTAGGCGGGTCTTTGGTAGGGTTGGCTTGTGGTTCTTTTTTATTTTATCAGGAGCTCACCAAACAAGCAAAAGCCGAATTATTAGCTAGTTTAGAAGTTAAAGCCGAAAATTTAGAAGGAAGATTTAATACTTTTGAAAATGCTGCCAAATTAGTAGCAGATGCTGCAACTACTCTTTACGAATCAGGAGAAAAAAGAGAACAAGTTTATGTTAATTTAATTGGGCGAGCTTTAAAAACTGTCCCTTTGGCAACTGGGTTAGGTTTTGGTCAACCACCAGAAAAAAGATTAATTATTCCAGAACAAAAATATGCTTATCCTTTTGCAATTAGAGAAAAAGATGGTAAGGTAATCGCTAAAGGTGGAGAGACGAATCCTGATGACTTTCAAGAAAGTTATTTTCGCGAGCCGATTAAGGCAGGCAAACCGATTTGGTTAGAACCGACTTCTTATAAAGAAACAACTGTCGATCCTCCTAGAACAGTTGTTAGTACTAGTTATTCATTCCCTTTTTATAATCGAAAAAAAGAGTTATTAGGCGTTTTTGGTCAAGATTTAGAGTTGGGATTTCTCAGTGAAAATTTATCCGATCCTGTCATGAGAGAAAGCGGATATTTCGTTTTAGTTAGTGCTAAAGGTAACTTAATTGCTTATCCACCAGACCCTGGATTAGCCCTTGATTTAAAACCATTTCCTCAAATCAGTAACTATTCTAAATTATGGGAAAAGATTCAAAATAATCTTAAATCAGGAAAAGATAACAGCGGTATTATATCATGGCAAAATGCCGAAGGTAAAGGACAGTTATGGGCTTATCGAAAAATTCCTAATAATAACTGGATTTTGTTAGCATCCGTACCTAAAGGAGTAGTATTTGGCCCGTTATTACAGTTTACTCTAGTGGGGACTCTGTTAGCTGCTTCGGGCGCATCTGTTGTGTTAGGTGTTGTAGTTGCTTTGTTCGTAAAAAGATTAAAACAACGGCTTCAACCAATTATGGATGAGTGTAATAGATTGGCAGAAGCTAATTCTAAAAGTGAAGAATTAATGAGTAGGGAAGATGAAATTGGACAATTAACTATTTCTTTTTATAATTTGCTAGGACAAGTGACTGTTAATGAAAAGCGGTTACGTAAAGAGATGGAAAAATCGGCAAAAGCTTATCAAGCGTTGAAACAAACCCAAGCACAATTAATTCAAACGGAAAAAATGTCTGGTTTGGGTCAATTAGTGGCGGGAATAGCCCATGAAATTAATAATCCAATTAATTTTATTTACGGCAATCTTCCTCATGCTACTAACTACACGGAAGATTTGTTGCGTCTGGTTAATCTTTATCAACATAAGTATCCAAATCCAGATGAAGAAATCGAGGAATTAACAGAAGAAATAGAGTTGGATTTTCTGATTACCGATTTACAAAAAATGCTTTCTTCTATGAGTATTGGTGCTAATAGAATTCGGGAAATCGTGCTATCTTTGAGGAATTTTTCTCGGTTTGATGAAGCGGAAATGAAAGATGTGGATATCCATGAAGGAATTGATAGCACGTTGCTGATTTTACAAAACAGATTTAAATCTTCACCAAGTCACGCAGCAATTGAAGTAGTTAAAGAATATGGTAGTTTGCCTTTAATAGAATGTTATCCCGGTCAATTAAATCAGGTGTTTATGAATATTCTCAGTAACGGTATTGATGCTTTGGAGAAAGTAAGATGTAAGGATGAAGATGGAAAAGAAGATTTTTTACCGAAAATTACTATTAGTACTGAACTAATTAACCGCGAACAAGCTGGTAACCAACAGAGTCGGGCGGTAATAAAGATTAAGGACAATGGTTGTGGAATTCCAGCGGAACATCAAGGTAAGTTATTTGACCCTTTCTTTACTACGAAACCTGTTGGGAAAGGGACGGGTTTGGGCTTGTCTATTTGTTATCAAATTGTGGTAGAAAAGCATAGGGGAGAATTAAAATTTGTGACGGAAACTGGTAAGGGAACGGAATTCATTATTGAAATTCCGGTTTACCAAACGAAACCGATTAGTAAGATTTTGTAAAGTTTGGTATTGAGTATGGTAAATTTTAGGAAATACGATCGCACTAAAAACCCTGAAAAACGTAGGGCGCGTTAGCGAAGCGCGTAACGCACCTTGAACTGAAGACGGTGCGTGACGGCCATAATTCCAGCATCTCTAATCTAATATTAAAGTAATGCCGTCACGCACCCTACAGATTTTATTTATCAACAGCTTCTCAAGTACGATCGCGTTTTGGCAAATTCGATCGCATTTGCTGCGCTACTTTCCATCCTAACCAAGTTGCTGCTGCAAACAATACTCCCACACCGATGCTGACGCCGAAACCGTACCAGAAATTAAACCAGGCGTTACCGGGTACAACTTCCTCTTGTTCGTTAATCACGGGACGTTCGGTGATGATTCCCACATAGGGAGAAATAGCGGATGCGGCGACGGATGCAGCACCAATACTAAAACCTACTATAGTAATGTTACGTTCGAGACGGCGATCGCGTTCTGCCTGCGTTACTTCTACGATACCGCGAATCGTGTCGATATATCTTTCGCGGACGCGCAAACCTGGACTTAAGCTAGCACGATCGCGTTCGATTTGTCCTTCATATCGCAAAGCAATCGATTCGCTGAAATCTTCGAGGAATTTAAGTTTAGTAATTCCTACTTCATTATTTGCATTAGCTTTGATTTTTTCTAGGCGAATTTGATAGTTATGCAAGTTCGTTTGCAAAGTGTGTAGTTGCAAAGCCAAACTTTCCAATCCGGCGGTATGTTTAGATAAAGTAACTAGATTTTTATGCAAATCGATTTTGATTTGTTGTAAATCCGCTGAAGCTAAATCCAGAGATGGTAAATTAACATTAATTTCCGGAATTGTAGAGGCGCGAGGAAATAAATCTTCTTGTTCTAACAGGTTTTTAATTATTCTACTATTCCGATAAGCCCAAAGGATTTTATGACGGTAGTAAAACAACCACAACCAATCATGAAAAAAAGCCGCGATTCTGTCTAGAGTTTTGCGATAAGGACAGATACAAATTAAAACTAAATCATTACTTTCCGTCAGATTTAACCAATCTTCTGGTGTTTCCCAAACTTGAAAAATCGAACAACCCAAAAAGTAATTTCCCAGTTTTAATTTCGGTTCTTCCTGACTACCTCTAAACGCTTGATAAGCTACCTTCGCCGCTTTTTCCCGTTCCGCTTCCGAGGAAGAATCCAAATAGCCCAAAATTACCCAGGTTTTACCAATATTCGCCTCTAAGTTTAACTTTTGTTTGAAAATTTGCAAACTCGTGCGGAGATCCTCAGTAGGTTTATCCTCATCTTTAGTAGAACAAGCAACCATCAAGCTATCCGTATCGCCCAAAGGGACACGCTGATAGAAACCTTCCACATTTTCTAACTTAAATGAGTAATCCCGTTCCGGGTTAAAATCCGCAGTTTCCGGGACATTCAAACGATTTCGCAAAACTTCCCAGGAACTATCCTGGGAAATTTCTTTGCCCTCTGACTTTTCCCGCAGGCTATAGGCAAATAGAATGAGGTGGGGATAGATTAACAAGGTCTGCACATGAATTCTGCCCAATCATATATAGTATATTGTTTTGTTGTCAAATCCTTCGGCAAATTGGCTAAGAATTGTTTAAAAGATTCTTTAGCACTGTCTTGGGGATTTTCCTGAAAAATATTGTCGAGTCGTTGAAAAGAATCTGTCACAACTGCCACTGGTAGCGCCCTATTTTCCCATTCCAAGTTGGCTTTATCTTATAATTCTCTCGCTTTTTGTTCGGTAATTCTGGCAATTTCCAGGATTTCATTTAATTCTGCTAGTTGCTTTTCATTTAAAGATGGTTCATTCATGGCAATGCTCCCTCATACCTCCAATTTAACTTTTCGTAATTCCTCGATCGCAGCTTGCCTTCTTGCTTCTAGCCGAAGTCGCCATTTTTCATCTATTTCTGTTGCCATATCGTACAAAGCTTTAGCTTTTTGTTCGGCATTTTTCGCAAGTTCCAACAGTTTATCCAGTTTTTCATCATTTGGTAGTTCTTTTATTTTAATGGCTCCAAGATACCAATAAATCGATCCCCCCTAACCCCCCTTAAAAAGGGGGGAACCGGAGTTCAAAGTCCCACTTTTTAAGGGGATTTAGGGGGATCGAAATCATCATAATTCCCCTCATTCCAACTTAACCCAAAATAGCTTCTCGAATTGCTTGTGCAGTAGCAGGTGCTAACAAAATACCATTACGATAATGACCAGTTGCTAATAGAATATTGCGATAACCGGGTAAGTTGCCAATAATAGGTGCAGGGCGACCTTCGGGACGGGGACGCAAACCCGACCAAGTTCTGATGATGGTGGCTTGGGCTAAAGGTGGGCAAAATGCGATCGCTTCTTCTTTAACTACTTCCAATTGACTGGCATCTATGACTATTTCATTACTTCCTTCTACCGGAAATTCCACCGTTGCACCTACCCAGTAATCCCCCTCTCCCAATGGCACGATATGTATGTCATCGCCGCTAATTACTGGTTGAAAATCAGCATTCCCCAATGGATGTGGCAATCGCAAATGTAAAGCTTGACCTAATACTGGTCTGATATCAATTTGGTTTTCCAATGATGCCATCAACAGTGTTGAACCCAAACCCGCCGATATCACCAACCAATCAAAATTGATATCTCCATTAGTAGTTTTAATTCGACTGGAAGAAGTTAGATTTTTCCCTACTGATTCAGTTGATTCGATATCCGAAACATTGACATTAAAATCAAAATTAACGCCATTGCGTTGAGCAGCATCAACTAATGCTAAAGTTAAAGAAGTGGGATTAACTTGTCTATCTTGAGGAGAATAAACAGCCGCCTTTATTTTGTCTAAATTAAGATGAGAGCAATTAGCTTTTACTTTCTCAATATCCCAAATTTCTAATTGCCAACCTTGAGAACGACGAATTTCTAATAATTCTTGCCAACTTGCTAAATCATCCTCTAGCAAACAAAGCATTAAAATTCCCTGGCGATTATAAGGAATTTGACGTTGAGTAATCGCTTCTAATTCGGGAATCAAAGTTTCATAGCGCTGGATACTAGTTTCTCGTAATTTCCACGCTTTCCCCTTTAATTTCCGAGTAACCACACCCATCACGACGCCAAGGGATGCGCTGGTAGCACCCTGCGCTGGTGATTGCTTATCGACAACTGTAATATTTAATTCGGAAATTTGGCTGAGTTCGTAGGCAATAGTAGCGCCAACAACTCCGCACCCAATAATAACTACTTTAGTCATATTTGTGATTGGTCATTGGTAAACAAGAAATGATATTTCTTCGGTGTTTATCGCAATTGTAAAATCTTATCTAATTATCTAACTGTAGGGTGTGTTAGGCACGGGTAATAAATGCTGTATTTTAACCATTAATGGAAATTCCGTGCCTAACGCACCATTTCCCAAATAGGTGAATATTTTACCTCATCAACCCGAAAGAGTTCTCCAATATTGCTCTCTTCGTTTCAAGGGTTTTGGTCGTTACTTAGCGCCTTTAGTTAACGGTGCGTTACGCGCTTCGCTAACGCACCCTACTAAAATTGAAAGTCATTGGTCATTAAGTAAATAACAAATGACTAATGACCAATGACTAATGACGACTATGATTTAGGAGCTAATTCCACAAAAGCGTTCAGATTCTTCTGAAGAGCAGCGTAATCGCGAATAGCAGCTTTGTAGTCCCGTACTTGCGCCGCTTGGTCGAGTAATTCCAAGCTTTCAGCTACTTCTTTGGCAGTTTCACGCGCTTTAGCTTGTGCATTGGGAAGCAGACGGCGTTCTACCGCACTGATGTTTGCACGCAATTCACCCAAAGGCCCACGAATGAAATTGCGAACGAATACCCAATTTTCGTCTTGAATCAATTTTGCCAATTCTGGCAACCGAGCCTTCGAGCGGTCAATACTAGAAACATATTGTTGAATCAGTTCGACTTGCGCCGGCGTATAGGTGGTAGGAATTTTCGCTGCTGGAGAACCGCAGCTAACCAAAAACGCGGTGACAAATGCTAGCACTAAGGCCAAAATAGAGCGATAACGTTGGATCATGCTTATTTTTGCAATCAACTCAGCTAATAAAAAACTATCCTTAAAAATATTAGCGGCGAAGAAACCCAATTAGCGCTTCGCTGACTTTATCAGACCAATGTTCTTGGGGATAATGCCGCACGTCTGCTAGTTTCGATACTTCTACATCGCGAATTGAACTGACTAGTGGTTCTACCTGAGAGAAGGGTAACCAACGGTCTTTCATTCCCCAAGCAATCAATGTGGGGATTTCCCACTGACGCAAACCGGATTCAATTTCTGCCATTGACTGCTCCATCTGGATATTTCGCACTGTCCACAGCAAGCTTCGTCCCGCCGCAGAACTCTTGAGGAAGGGACGGCGATAGACATCTAAGTCTTTGTCTGATATTCCGTAACCGCTACCACCTTCTAGAGTGCGGTCAACTAACAGGGGGTCTTGGGTCATCATTTCCCCGACTAAAGGTAATCCCAGTTGTTGTATTTTCCAAGGTAGTTTGGCAGCTGTTGAGATGGGTGCATTGAGGATAGCCAAGCGTTCGATTTGTTGGGGATGACGCAAGGCGTACTGGATTCCGCAAGACCCCAAAAATCCTTGCACTACTAAGGAAAACTTTTCTAGTTGCAAAGCTTGGATGAATGCTGCGAAAGCTTCGACAAAGGCATCTGGGGTGTAAGCAAATTCTTTTTTATCTGGTTTGGATGAGTTGCCAAAACCAATCCAGTCTGGCGCTATGCAAGTATATCCTTTTTCTGTCAATGCTGGCATGACTTCCGTCCAAGTAAAACTCTGAGAAGGTAAGCCGTGCAGTAGCACTACTGGCAGTCTGTCGCTTCTGCCGATGGGTTTAGCTTCTCGGTAATACCATTTGAGGACACCAATTTCGATTAATTCCTCGTTTATTGCCACTTTACCAATCCTGCTTCGCTTCCGGTTGTCTGAGCTTACCGCTTGATGGTGTAGTTAGGCAAGCTGGAGGGGCTAGGGGCTAGGGGCTAGGGAAGCAGGGGAGCAGAGGAGCAGGGGAGCAGGGGAGCAGAGGAGCAGGGGAGCAGGGGAGCAGGGGAGCAGAGGAGCAGAGGAGAGTAACAATTGATAACTGTCAACTGTCAACTGATTAACTGATAACTGATTCATGCGTGATGACTCACTAAGCGGATAGGATCAGAACAGTCAAAATAAAGGATTTTCAAAAATCCACTGCGGAGAACACTTTATGAATCTGGTTTTACTCCAGAACTGGTTGGATAATGCTTCGTTTGCTGTCTTGTTTGTGACGATGCTGCTTTATTGGATAGGGGCGGCGTTTCCTGGGTTGTCAGCAATCAATGCTTTGGGAACGGCGGGAATGGCGATCGCAAATTTATCTATCGCTACTCTCTTGGGCGCACGCTGGATCGAGGCTGGGTATTTTCCTTTGAGTAATTTGTATGAGTCCCTGTTTTTCCTTGTTTGGGGAATCACTACAGTTCATCTCATTGCTGAAAATTCTAGCCGCAGTCGCTTAGTAGGAGTATTTACTGCTCCTGTGGCTATGGCTATTGTTGCCTTTGCTACCTTAACACTACCATCGGAGATGCAGGTATCAGAACCCTTAGTACCTGCGCTTAAATCCA